>JAKAHN010000022.1 GCA_021814895.1 bacterium | reverse complement strand
ATTAAAACGATTGCAAGAGTGGAATGTTTCATGTTAAATGTAAAATGTAAATATCAAAATGAAAAATGACAGTTAAAAATGAAAAAATTATGGGAAAATGCGCGGTATTTCTTTTTAAGATTTTGCATTGTCATTTTGCATTTTGATTTTTCAATTTTTAATTATTGATATGGCATACTGCTTTCAACTCTGCTATGTCATCTTTTGTTGGCGCAATATTTTTTGATTCATTCAGTCTATACATAATAGCTTTTGGATCGGCGACATGTTCAAGTCCGAGAGCGTGACCAAGTTCGTGAGCCAAAAGTCTCACTAGCTGGTCCCGATTGTTGAATTGATAAACGCTGATTGAGGCGCCAGTCGCGTCTAATACGTAAAGTCCCTCGCTGAATTCTTCGCCGGTTGAAGCGCCGATTTTGTTAAAAGTTTGGACGGTTAAATTTATATTATGCGCCGTCATATTCATTGCGTCAACCAGGGCGTTAATAATTGCTACTTGTTTATTCAAATTATTTTCCGCTATATTTATCTCTTCTGCTTCCGATTTTAGGCGATCGCTTTCTGCGTTTAGTGAATTGTAAATATCTTTTGGCGCGCCACCTTTTTTATTCCAATAGGAGATTTCGGAATTTAATTTTTGCGTATCATACTGAAAAACGGCGATTCTTGAATTTAATGCCGAACTGGCCGAATCGTATGCCGATTTTTGCGTCAGATATTCTGCTTTTAAATTTTCGTAAGAATTTTTTGTACTGTCAATTTGTAATCCTAGCCCTTGTAATTTATCGGTTGCTTCTTGCCGGTAATCATAGATTAAACTAATTTTTAATTTGCCATCAGGCGAGTATTTGAATAATTCTTTGCCGAGCGTTTTGCCCCAAATTGCCGAAGCTTCGCTGATTGCCGATAGAAAATCTTCCTTTGAGATTCCAAAATCATTATCAAAAGATCCTAAATAATAGGTGATAGGTTTTTGACAGGGCGCGGTACCGGTAAGGTTTTCTATATTTGTCCGGATGTATTCTGCAATTTGCGGATACCGATAGGATGCAAAAAGCAGGCCGACTGAAGATATCAGTAATAAAAATAGCGTTATTTTGTATATTTTTTTCAACACAATAGCTTTAATTTTATCACAAAGAGGGGGTTTTTAAATGGTCTTGACAAAAGGCTACTTTTTGGTATATAATATAGAGAAAGTAAGATTTTAGAGTGTTTATGTATAAGGCCAAATTTTGCCTAAAAAACCTAAAAAATATGACTTTTTCAACAAAACAAAATTTCAAAAACATATCTTTCAGCGGACTCATTATCGTTGTGGCTTTTTCCATATTATTTTTCTTTATTCAGCACAATACTGTAGAAGCTGATTCTTTGTATTCAACATATCATCCGCCAAGTTATTACGGCGTAAGCGATTTTGGCGCTTCCTATGGCGGTTCAATAGTTCCGGCCAATAACGCCGTGACCCCGGGACAATCATATGTCGGCGGTTATTCTAACAACGCTTCCAGTTATTCTGGCGTGGTTGTTTATGGAAGTTTGGTTTCAGGCGGAATTGACTTGTCCGGCCAAAGAGCAATAGCTCCAAGCGCGACGGCCGGCGTTTCTGTCAGCGGAAATAATTTCGGTTCCGGTAATTCATATAATGGCGGAGCTATTGGCGGAGGTTTGAATACATCAGGAAATACAGCCAACGGTAGCGCAACGAACGGAAATGATTCAGGTTCGGGGGACTCTTACAGTGGGAACTCAACAGCCGGAGATCTTTCAACTAATGGCAATATTTCAAAACAAGGAAATTCTTACAGCGGTACATCCGTCAATAGCGAAGTTTCTATTTCAGGCAACTCAACAATTGGCGGGACAATTAACTCCAGAGATTCAGTGAGTGGAAATTCATCGGCTGGTAGCGTAAGCACCGGAGGTTCATCAGTTAACGGAAATTCAATCAATGGAGACTTAACTTCAGGCAATTCAACCGGTTCTGGAAATTTCTATAATGGAAATACCACAAATGGCGGTGGAACAGGTGTTGGTAATTCCTACAACGGAGGTCTGACTTCCGGCGGTTCAATCAATGGTGGAGTAAATGCCACTGGCAATTCATACAATGGAAACTCTACCGCTGGCAATATTGCCGGCGCGGGTAACTATTATAATGGCGATCAAACAATTGGTGATATCACTTCAGGTAATTCAACTGGTTCTGGCAATTTTTATAACGGCAGAGCAATAACTGGCGGTGTTACAAAAACAGGTGGTGTGACAAATGGTGGCTTAACTGCTTCTGGCAATTTTTATAACGACGGTTCAACTTCGGGTGGTGTGACAAATGGTGGCGATTCTTACAACGGCAGTTTTATAAATGGAAGTTCTTACGATGGCGGAACAGTATCAGATAGTTCAGTAAACGGCGGGGGTTCAGTGTCCGGCAGTTTGGTTAATGGCAGTTCATATTTGGGTAACTCGGTAAACGGTTCTTCAGTGTCGTCGGGTAGTTCATATGATGGCGGGGCTACTCAAGCTGGCGCTGTTTATCTTGGCGTACAATATCTTGGTAATCCATATTCAAACAATTCATCATACGTTGGTAACGCGGTGGCCGGTTCTAAATATGACAACGGTATCACTTATGTCGGCACCGCTTATAATGGAAGTTCTTATGATAACAATTCTTCATATTCCGGTGGTTCTTATAACGGCAGTTTATATACCGGTAGCGTGGCTTATTCAGGTTCTTCCTATCAAGGGGTAACATATTCCGGCAAGTCATATAATGGTTCAACCTATTCTTCCGGAGCTTCATATTCCGGAGGTTCTTATAGTGGCGCGACTTACTCAGGCGGTTCTTATAGCGGTAAAACCTATGTCGGTAAATCTTATGGCGGTCAGACTTATGTTGGTTCACAGGTTGCCGGCGTGGCTTATGTCGGCAATCTTGCCAAACCTCCGGAATTGCCTAATACCGGTATAGGACCAGATGATGAAGTAATCACGAATAACAAAGCTCCGGCCGGAGCCACTCGTCTTCGCATCCCAAGCATCAATGTCAACTCTGCTGTCCAAGAAGTCGGTTTGACCAAGGTCAATTCAGTCGGCGCGCCGAATAATGTCAGTGATGTCGGTTGGTTAAATGTGAGCTCGGTGCCAGGTACAAAAGGCACGGCGATCATTGACGGTCACAAAGTTTCTATACGAAACGGAAAAATCGCGAGCGGAGTTTTTGACAATCTTGATAAGTTGGAAGTGGGTGATAAGATTTATATTGATTCCGGCAGTCGCGATTCAATAGTTTATGTTGTTAAAAAAGTTGTCACTTATAATGCCAACGACGAAGCTTCCGAGGTGTTTAAAGTTGATAATGGTTCACACTTGAACCTCATTACTTGCGCCGGTGTTTGGGATAGTAAAAATAGCGAATATACAAAAAGAGTTGTGGTGTTCACCGACCTTGTTACAAAATAGATGACGGTTCATGAAGATTAAAAAAAATCTATGAAATCAATCACGGGAAAAAAGAATAATGAAAACATTTTGAAAGTTACGGGAACAATCGCGGTTTTCTCAATGTTGCTTATTTTAATTCCGAGCGATTCTGTTTTCGCTTATCCATCTGGTCCTGATATCAGACCGCTAAGTTATTACGGTATGGATGCCAGTTCCGCCTTGCACGGCGCTTCGGCGGTGCCAGCCAATGAAGTCGGTCCGTCAGCCGGACAGTATTACAACGGTTTTTACGCCGGCAATCCGGTTTACTATTCTTCGGACGCTTATCTTGCCCACACTTATCCGGGCGCGGTTTATGCGGGCACGAGTTATCCGGGCGCCAACTCAACCGGCAGTTATCAAACCATCAGCACCTATCCGGGTAGTAAAGATATTGGCAATACTTACATAAATGGTTCGCCTTACAATGAAAACCGATCGGGTTCTGTGATTTTAGTTTCAAATCCTAGAAAGGTTTCCGGCAATACGCCGACAAGATATTCTAATTTAGGCAATGTTGCTTTAGCTTCGGTTGCCAGTTCCGGTGTTTATATTTCAGCGACGTCACCTTACAATAATTATGTTTCTACGCCCGTAGCTTTTTCTCCGAGCGTAAACAGTATTCACCCCGGCTTATCTTCAGAAGGTCAGTATATAAAAGAAATTCTTCCGTCCGGTATCGCTTACGAACGCTAGATTTTTAATTGGAAGCGGACATTCATCCCCGTGGCAGATCCGACGGGGATGAATGTCCGCTTAATGAATAGTGGCGTCCGGCGGGACGCTCCTTTTCAACAAAGTTTTCCCGGCGCCTCGCCTAATACCCCGTCGATCCGCCAGATGGCGGACGAGGGAACCTCTTGGGCGGGGATAATAGGACGAAGCCAATTTTATTTTGGTTTTCTAAAAAATCAGTTTTGGAATTTTTTAGCGACACTTCTCATAAATTTTGCGGTAGCAAAATTTATGAGAAGTGTCGCTTTTTCCTGTTTGTGATATAGTAAAATAAGAAAAGTAGAAGGGGAAAATCTATGGAACGTCACTATACATCATGGGCCAGTCTGTCCCTGGAAAAGGCCTTCAGTGGCTACACCGGCCAAATTAGGAATTTTGAGGTGTTTTGCCTCCACTCGTCGTTTTTTCATATGACCGACGACGATTATGCCACTCTTGCCGTACATATTTTGCGGAGTGGCAAGGGGGCGCAATTCCTCGCCGAGTTTGGAAGGAAGCTTCATCAAAAAGGGAAAGCAGCTGCCGCTGAGCATGTATGCAAGTTTTATGAGAACGCATACACTTGGCGGTGCGACACGAGGCCTAGCCTGTTGCTGTTTCGGAATAGAGTGGGAGAAATCGTGGCGCATTTTTTCCAACAACTCTTCCGCCTTCTTCACCTTCGCCACTCCTAAGCGCCGACTACGGTCGGCACTTTTTTATCTGTTTACCTACTGTTATAATAATTATATGTCCGAACTGGCTTTATATAGAAAATATCGCCCGCAAAAATTTGAAGAGATGCTCGGCCAAGAGCATATCACGAGTGTTTTGTCGGCCTCAATAAAATCAGGGCGGATTTCTCACGCCTATCTTTTTTCCGGCAGTCGCGGTACCGGCAAGACCAGTATGGCAAGAATTTTTGCTCGGGCGCTCGGTACCAGCGAAGACGACATTTACGAAATGGACGCCGCTTCCAATACCGGAGTTGATGATGTTCGCGCTCTTCAAGAGGCGGTTTACACTTTGCCTTATCATTCAAAATACAAAGTTTACATAATTGACGAAGTCCATATGATGAGTAAAAGCGCTTTCAACGCTTTGCTCAAAACTTTGGAAGAACCGCCCGAACACGTGATATTTATTTTAGCCACTACCGACCCGGAAAAACTGTTGGAGACGGTAATTTCCCGTTGTCAGCATTTTAAATTTCGTCGGCCGACCGAAAAAATTTTGCGGGAGGCGGCGATTGCCATTGCCAAAAAAGAGGGCTATTCGCTCGAGACCTCATCGGCCGACTTGATTGCTTTGCTTGGCGACGGTTCGTTTCGCGATATGGAGGGAATCTTGCAGAAAATAATCAGCTCTTCACCAGACAAGAAAATTTCCACCGACGAGGTTTTAGCGGTTACCGGCGCGCCGAATCCGGAAATTGTGAATAGGGTAATTAAAGCAATTGAAGATGGTGATACGGAAAAAGGGTTGTCGGCGATAGGCGAGGCGTATTCGGCCGACGCCGATATGAAAGCGTTTGTAAAACTGCTCGTTCATAAAGTTCGAGGAGCGATGCTTCTTCGCTACGCGCCGAGTTTGGCAAAAGATTTTGAAAATGAATTTTCCGAAACTGATTTTGCTTTTTTGAAAAAGATTTCCGCTTCAAAATCAGGCCGAATCGGTCCGCGCGTTTTGTCTCGTCTGCTTTCTGCTTACGAAGAATCCGGCCGGGCTCATTTGCCACAAATCCCGCTTGAGATTGCGGTGGTGGAGTTATCTACAAAATAATTATGATATAATTATTTTGTTTATAAGCTAATTTTAAAATAATGACTAATTTTTTGTCCACACTTCTCTCGTCTATTGTCTCTCCCCATTTAACCGCGGCAGTTGTTTCAACCTGCACGATAAATGGTCAGCCGGTTGATTGCGCCGGCTTTACCGGTCTTTTTGCCGGTGTTTTTGGAGGATTTATTCTTGTCGGCATTGCGTTTGCTGTTTTAATGATTGTTTCAAACTGGAAAATCTATACTAAAGCCGGCAAACCAGGCTGGACGTCAATTGTTCCGATTTATAATTTTGTCGTACTTCTTGATATTGTCGGCAAACCGGCGTGGTGGGTGATTTTGATGTTCATTCCTTTTGTAAATGTAATTATGGGAATAATTGTCGTTCACCGACTTTCGTTGTCGTTTGGCAAGGACATCGGCTTTACAATAGGCTTGCTTTTATTGAGCCCGATATTTTATCCGATTCTCGGCTTCGGAAGCGCGCAGTATCAGCCGTTGAATTCTACGGCTCCGCGGGTATATTAATATGAAAATATCGATTAAGGTTTCAATATTAATTGTTTGGTTCGTTGCCTTTTTGGTTGTAATTTTTTTGTCGGGTCAAATTAAAGAAGCTTTTATTTTTATTGCCGGGGAATCATTTGGAGGATTGTTGTTTAGCGAAACAATTCTGATTATTGTTGTCGGGATGCTTTTTAGTGTAATTAATGTTTTTTTAAAGAGTTTACCAGTGTCTGATGTTGTTGTGGAGAGTACGCGCTTAAATGGTCGCAGAAAAGTTTATCAGCAGTTAACATTATGGTGTTTTGTTGTCGGAGCAGTTTTTTTATTTCTTGGTTTTTACTATAAAAATTTACCAATACCTGTAGTTTTATTTTTCGAACTGTTAAGTGTGTTTGGGACGTTGCTACTCCCGCTTTCTTTTTTGTTTGGTTTTATTACTCTGTCTTATTTATTTAAATATAGACTATTAACACATCTTTCTGTTAATAATAACTATGTTAATAATAAATTAAATGAGAATAGTATTCAAGAAAAAAAAGCTAATTTAGATACAAAATCTAAGATCTGGCTTTTCATTTCAATCCCTTTTGTTATTATTGGCGTATTTTGTGATGTATCAATAATTGGATGTTTTGTAAATGCTTGCAATGGCGGTATAGGTTTATTGATAATTCTTACTATTGCTGCTATTACCAACGTTGCCGGTGCAATTTCTATTTCAGCCTTTATAATTTATAGAAAACGTTTAAACTTTAAAAATTTTTAAATAAGAATTATTGAAAAATCGTCGCGCACCATTAATTTCTTCGTATCTTTTATAAAATGGGTTATATTTGCTTATTCGCGCGAATAAGATAATAGATTTGCGAAGCGGATGGGCCGGTTACTTATTTCGGTTGTTTATCGGCCGATTTTGTTGTATGTTATTAGCTATTAGTTGATAGCCAATTTAATATTGCGGGATCGTCTAATGGTAGGACATCAGGTTTTGGACCTGGTTATCTTGGTTCGAGTCCAAGTCCCGCAGCCAGTTTTCGGAAAAGGCATTTTCGCCAAAATTCGGAGCGTCGCAAAGCGACGCGACGGGAGTTTCCGCCAGAATTCGCCAAGGGTTTTTGAAATCCAAAAGGAGCGAGCGGGACGCGAGGCGGGGGTTCGAGCCAATCTTTTTGAGAAAATCTCTTTTGGCTTCGAGATTTTCTTCGGAAGCAATATTTAAGGCTTGGTTACTGTCTAAAATGAATTGACGAGAAAGTTCGAGCCAGCGATTGCCTTTTTGTTCAAAATCTTTCAATTTCTCTGAAAAATCAATCTTTTGGTTGAGGAGCTTTTGCTTCTTGCCGATATACTCCTCGCTCGTGATTGTGCTGTCTAAATGAGCGTCAAGAAGCCTGTCTAGCGTCTCCTCAACACTTTTGATTTGATTTTTCAGATTTTGAACGAAAAGCTCGTCAGAGTGGAAACTGCTCGCTTGTTCCTTGTCTAGTTCCGCGAGCATGAACTCTTTCCACTCTGTCGGCAAAGAAACTTTTTTGATAGTGTCATTTATTTGTTCGGCGAGGAATTCTTCGCGGATATATTTTTGTGAACAGACGCCTTTCTTTTTGGTGCAACGATAGTAAGTATGACCTTTCTGTATTTCACTGGTAATACCACAACCACATTCTCCACACAAAAATATTCCGCGAAAAGTGTGTTTGATAATTCCTCGCTTTGTCGGATGGGCGTTCCTCACCAGTATCTCCTGACACCTATCAAAAAGTTTCTTTGAAATCGCTGGCTCGTGCTTTCCTTGGTAAAGTTCTCCGTTAAATTTAAACATTCCGTAATAAAAAGGATTTTTCAATATCATTTGTGTGTTTGAAATAGTGAGAACTTTACCATTTTTAGACACCAAGCCTTTTTGGCAGAGCAAATTCCTTGTATCTTTCAGAGAATAATTTCCAGTAGCGTAGACTTCGAACATTTTTCTGACGAGGCGAAATCTTTCAGGGTCGGGAATAATTTTCTTGTTTAACTTGTCATTCAAATATCCGGTCGGAGCTTGACC
>JAKAHN010000021.1 GCA_021814895.1 bacterium | reverse complement strand
CCCAAAGATCGGTTACGCGCCAGTTTGACGGTGACCCCGGAAAAATTTGCCGAGCAGCTGGCTTTGATCAAGCAAGCCAATTATGAATCGGTAACGATCAGTCAGGTTGCTCTGTTACTCGCGAGCACTACAGCGAAAGAGAAAAAAATCGCCCTCACTTTTGATGACGGTTATCGCGATTTTTATCAATACGCCTTTCCCCTGCTTCAAAAATACAAGATCAGGGCGACAATTTATGTGATTTACGACGCAATTAATAGCCCCGCTTATTTAAGCGAACAAATGATCAGGGAAATGTTAGCAAGCGGTTTAGTGGAGATCGGATCGCACGCGCTTGATCATAAAAAGCTTACTTCCTTAAGCGAGGCCGAAGCCAAGCGTCAAATATTTTTGAGCAAAAAAATGTTTGAAGAGAGATTCAAAACGCCGATTGATACTTTTGCTTATCCTTACGGTTCGTTCAATCAATTGATAGCGGATCGGGCCAAGTCAGCCGGATATAAGGCCGCCGTTTCGGTGATTCCTGGTGAAAAACAAGCGGAAGCCAACCGCTATTTCCTCTTTCGCATTCGTTCCTCCGACCAAGGCGGCGGCACGCTGCTTAAGCGCCTGTTATTAAATTAATAATATTTTATGAAAAATAAATTTTTTGCGATTATTTCAATCGGCATGCTACTGGGGTTCTGTTTTAATGTTAATCTTGCATCTGCGGCCAACAAAACCGCTCGGCAAAAAGTCGTTGTAAATAAAAAAGCAAGGGTGCCGGCAAAAATTATTTGGACTGCCGCCGCCTTAAGGGAGTTGCGCCGCGTGCCACGTTTTGTGCGCGCTACGGTAAGGGCAAAAGTTAACGCTTACGCGATCAAGCACCATATCAAGGTAATTACACCAAAAATCTATAACAGTATCCACGTTTAAATAAAAAATAAAACGACCGCCATAAAATATTGATGTTCATTCAATACTTTTTTCCAGTTTGGTTTTTTGTGCTTTCGCCAGTCCCTTTATTCTGCTCTTACCGAGAGACGTCCAGGCAAGAACGCCGATAGCGGTCAAAACCGCTTTTTTTTCTTCCTCACTTAACTTGTGTTTATCCAATAAGCCTGACAGGATTTCGGCTGCTTTTTTATCTTCCATATAAATTATTAACTAACCTTCATAGGCCTGCTTCAAGTTGGGAATGGACAATTTTTTCATCTTAAGCATAGCCTGAAGCACCCGATCGGCCTTAACCGGATCGGGATCGTTCATTAATTCCCCCAGAATCTTGGGTACGACCTGCCAGGAAAAACCGAATTTATCCATCAGCCAGCCGCATTGCTGCATCGCCGGATCACCGCCCTCGGAAAGCCCTGCCCAGTAATGATCAACCTCTATCTGCGTTTCGCACTCTATATAGAAAGAAACTGCACCGGTTGGCTTGAAAGTAGGACCGCCATCCAGAGCCATGAAGCGCTGGCCGGCTAACTCAAACTCGGCGGTTAAAACCCTGCCTTCCATCCCCTTCCATGGCCCCTCCAGCGGTCCTTCCGGATAGCGCTTGATGCTTAAGATACGGGCATCGTCAAATATGGATACGTAAAAATTCATCGCCTCTTCGGCCCGCTTGTCAAACCACAAAAAAGGCGTAATTTTTTGTATTTTCATATGTTTGAAATTACTTATTTCATCTCACCCTTGGGCTGCAGTACGGCGATGCGGTTGCCTTCGGTATCGGCAAAGGCGATATATAGGCCGACTCCGGGAATGTCGTCCGGCTCCCCCGGTTTTTGACCGCCCAATAGCTTGCCACCGGCGGCCACAATAGACTTCATCGCCTCGTTGATCTCATCAACTGCTATGACTACGGTAGCCTGCTCTGCGCCTGCCGACTTCTCAAAAAATCCGCCGCCAATCGTACCCGGGTGTTTAGGCTTGTCGTGCTCGTCCATCTCGTCCGTCTGGGCTGTCATATAATTACCCATTTCCGGACCAAACTTATGAAGCTTCCAGCCGAAAACTTTTTCATAAAAATCTGCCGCGCGATCACGATTCTCATAGGGCAATTCAAAATGCACTACCGAGTTCATTTTCATAGATTTAAGTTAATTATTATACTTCAAACCTAGGATAATTTATTTAAAAGTCAATACTCGGACAGGTGTATAACTTTGATTCTTTGATTAGTGGTATCAAAAAAATGATACTTAACGAAGTATCATTTTAAAAGGTAGTGAGCATCTACCCCGTTATTCTCTGCGTTAATAATTATCAATCGTGATTACAAACCTATCGCCACGCCACGTGGCATGAATCTCCGATCTGGGGGTTTATTCTGTATTTCATTTGGCTTCATTCAGCCTTGCTTGTGCTTTTAGGATTTGCTTTATCATTCCTGTCGGTACTTTCTGATCAAACCTTATTTGGATGATTTTGCTTCCGGTTTTGTATCCCTGTTTTTCAAGAATTTCACGGTCGGCGCGGCTAAGCCCGGAAAGGCCTAAACCAAAGCTGACGTGGTTCTTAAATGAGGCAAATCCGACCAGCGCACCGTGATATCGGTAGAACGGCACGCCCCAGCTTATTTTTTCCTCTGCCTTTGGGACGGTTGATTTTATTATTTTCCGAAGCTCTTTAAGTTTAGGCCGGGCCGCCAGCGCTGCGCTGACGATATATGCATCAACGTCTTTTGCGTTATAGTTTTTCATAGAGCTACATCTTAACAGACAAATTCTATTTTTGTCCACACTTGAAATCGCGGTCATATGGACACGGGACAAAAAAATCCAGCCAAATGCCGGATTTTTTTGTCCAAATTATTAATGATGATAAAATTTTTTATCCTTTTTTGTTCGGCAAACGGTTAAAAATTAAATTCATACCAGCGTTTTTCTGCCAAGCGTTTTTCTTGCTGGTCAATCCAGGGCTGCCAGTCCTCCTTGAGCACACCCTCGCCTCGGTATTTTTTAACCGGGCCCAGAACATCGGCCGAGAGCATGGTCAGTTCAGATAATCGGATACGCGACTCCGGACGCCTGGCCATTGAGATATTGGATCGCAGAATGAACTGCTCAACCGGCAAAACGGTTACGATCGCATACATCCAGAGAAATAAAAAGACCAAGAATTTAAAGATGTTAGCCCGCTCTTTTCGGAACAGGCAGTAGATCAACCAGACAAAAAGAATGGCGCTATAGATGACCGTGTAGGAGGCAAAAAACTTTTCGTAGCTGAAGCCGTAATTTACAACGTAAAGTGCTACTCGCTCCCCGGCCGAAGCTAGGAGCAAGAGCGAGGCGATGGTGAACGCCGTCAGTATCTTCTGCACCGGCGCGCCGGTCTTACGATAAATAAATAAGTATAACAAGGTATTCAAGCCGGTGAGAAAAAACAGCTGCCAAAACCCGCTCTTAACCAGAGTCTCGGTCGCGCGGAAGTCAAGAGGCAAACTGCCTATCCACAATCGTTTGATCTGGATCCAGAGAAATAAGAGATAGAGGATCAAAATACCTGTGAGCACGATACCGGCAATAATTGAGTCTACCTGTTGCCCGGTCTCTTTCTCCTGGTAATCAAATTCGCGCGCCCAAGCGAGAATAGACGAAAACAGCAGAACCGATAAGACGAAGAAAAAAACAATTTTCGCCACCACGTTCTGTGAGATATACCGCCTGACCAGATCATAGATGAACGCCAGTTTGTCGCCGAAGACCGGATCAGCCGAAGACAAAAGCGGAATGACGACCACAAAAGCGACCGCGAGCAAAAGGACGAGGCCCAGAGCGATCTGACGCGCGGCTCCCTTTCCCCGCTTCGGGCCGATTATTTCTATATAATATTTCAAGGATGCGCCTAACCAACCAAAAAGTGAAAAAAATCTTGTAATAAAATTTGCAATGAAATTAATGCCCCAGTATCTTTTCTCCTTGTCCTTGAGAAATCCATAATTCACAAACAGAAAGATAAGGACCGGATAAACAAAAACGTTCACCATTTTGATAAAAGGATTCTCATAAAAAAGAAAACTGAACGCGATAAGCCCAAGCGGTATGAGCCAATAAAGATCTTTTTTGTCCCGGGGCTTATTACAGCAGAGCGGCCGGATAAACATTGCCAACAAGGCGATAAAAAATACGCTGGCGTTTATACCCAGAGCCAAAGGGCCTTTATCCCAAAACCCCCAAATAAAGACAACCCAAAACAAAGATAATCCCGAACACCAGATCAGATTCAGAATTAATGCGCGCGATATCGCCGGTTGCTCCTTGGCTATCGGTTGTTCATTTCCTGTGTCAAGTTGTGTTGGCATATAGGTTTATCTTAATCGGTGATTGAAAAATGGGCAAGTACCTTTTTAGGTCTTAAATATTTTATCTTCGTCGTCCAAACAAAAACACCCTTAAAAAATAAAGGCGTTTTTATTCGGGTGTTTTTCGCAAAAACACCTTCATAGCATCGGCTATTGGACGATGTTGGAACTTTTTTTCACCATCATTTTAATTAGGTGCTCGTACATTTTTGGCGTTATACCATGAATGTAATCAACAGTCTTCACGATATATTTATTTACTGAATCAATATCTTTAGTATAGTTACTTATAGTTTGATTAATATCTAAAACTGAAGTTTTTTTACCGATCGCGACTTCGTTAAAAAGAACTGAATTCAAATTATACTTATTTTTTATGAATTTCTGATGCTGTATGGCCATTGCAATTATTATGTCTTGGCTCAGCGCTAACTTTCTGGTCAATCGTTTCTGTTTATATCCATTTAAAGAAATCTTTAATTTATTTAACTCATTGATAGTGGCTGCATAGGGCTCCTGATCCTTGGCGACAATGCCTGCCGACGAAACCATTATGTTTCTAATATTATTTTTTTTAAAAAAATCTTTTAAACAATACTCTGCGACCAAACTCCTAAAAGTATTGCCTGTGCAGACAAAAAGCACACTGAATTTCCCCTTGTGCATATCGAAAGAAATATTATTTATTTATAAATACATTTTATCATATTTTTAAAATTTTAATTAATGCTATAAAAAAATAACTCTAATTTTAGAGTTATTTTTTTACTTGTGTTCCTGAGGAAGTTAGTAATTAATACCAGTACAATAAGCGTTTGCGGCCGAAATATTACATAACAACCCTTAATCAATACACACTATCCTTTATTTTTGCTATACTGACACTAATTAATGCCAATAATCAAAATAATATGGAAAAGATCCAACACACACCCGATCCACGGATTATGGAAAGGGCGAAGACCGGTCCGCACCTGATAAAACACGAAAATGTCGGCCTCAACGGTCGCTTGGCTGTACTGATTACTAATCTGGTCGGGACAATGTGGTGCGCCTACCTTTTTGCCGCCATTGCTTTGATCAGCTTACCCGCGGCTATTCGAGGCGGTACGGCAGTGCTCATCTCCTGGATTGCCCAAACCTTCCTGCAATTAGTTCTCCTCTCCGTCATTATGGTTGGCCAAAAGGTCGCTGCGCAGGCCTCTGACAAACAAGCCGAACAAACATATAAAGACACCGAGGCAATCCTGAAGCTACAGGACGAAATTCACAGATTGATCAAGATCAACAACGGGCTGACCGAAGGAATCTACGATACCATACTGAAAAAATAATAAGCAAGAATGCTTGGCGCCACGCGCGGCCGAGCCGGATTATAATAAAATTGGGTATTTATTTGGCTCACCCCTTTTTATAAAAATCCATAAAAAAATTTGTCCTTGCTAACCGAGGCATAAGACAGCTTTTTACTAGCCACATCGTGCCCACAACGATAACCACGCTCCCAACGATATCGATCCAATGATGAATGCCGGTGGACACGCGAGATGCCCCAATAATAATCGCAACTATCCAGACAACCGCGCCCAGCTTCTTGTTATGGACAAAAAGAATAGAAGCAATCGCGCCAGCAAGCAACATGTGGTCGGAAGGAAATCCGTTGTCCGGAGCGTGAGCAATAAGCGGCACAAAATGGCCGATCACGAATGGACGGGGATCAAAATATAAAAAAGCGACAAGCTTGGCTATTATATAAACCAAGGGCAAATAGATGGCTGATAAAATTAGGATAAATTTTTTCTGGTTTCTCGAAAGCAAGAAAAAATAGACGACAGCTAAGACAATTTCAAAGAGATATAAATATTGTGCGTTGAATATTATTAGGTTGTTCATAGTTTAGATTAATTTTACTTCTTATGAGATGATTAGTCCACCATCTGAAATTGCCGCATGGATATACGTTTGATACCTCTTGGCAGAAGTCCCACCCCGACACATCGTCGGTCTTACCGACCACGAAAGAAAAACAAAAAATCCAGCATCTGGCTGGATTTTTTGTTTTTGCTCCGCGGACTGGAGAATGTTAGAATCTGCTTGCGGGAGTTTGTCGGTTATGAGACTATCGTTATGGTTATAATTTAATCTCGGATAAATGTTTTAATTTACCAAGGAGATAATGAATAATCGAGGCCAGAACAGACCAGTAAAAAGCGAAACCTATAACAAAAAACGGAGGTGGCGGATCGTCTTTTAAGAAATTAACAAAAGGCAATAATGGTCCTATCAAAACAATTTTTACAGGTAATAGAATTGAGGATACGATATTCTTCCAGACTACTGGTGATTCCGCTCTCAGCCAAGACTTGCCATTAACGGGAAAAAGCCGGACTTCCGATCCCAAAAATGAATTAGAGATAAATTGAAAGGCGAACGCCAAAACGAGAAAGAGAATAATAAATTGTTTTCTTGAAATATTCATACTACTTATATTAGCACCATACCAATTTTCCCACTATGGTTCTAGCACTAACGAGGGTATATAAAAAAATAACGCCAACTTAAGCGTTATTTTTATTTGCTCCGCTGATTATATATTTTCTGAACTATACAATATCTATCCGGCGGTTAAAATTAGTTTAGATAAGCTGAACGTATTGGCTTTTCTGAAAAATTATTTGGATTTGACTCGATAGCACTCCTTAGAAATACTTGGACTTTGCCCCGCGCTAGGTTTAACCTCCTTGCCTTCGGAACTATAACCCTTACTTATATAGCACGAATTATCACTGTTTGCCGGATTAATCATCCTATCGATTACTGAGAATACTTTGTTTTTATCGTCATTAATCATAATGGATAATTAGTTATGTGTTTTTTAACAGTGTGGGCCAAATCACATGATTTAAATCGAACCATACTATATAAAATGTTCCCTGTGAATAAGCTCCGAATACCCTTGCTTTTTGACCATTAACCCCCAGTAAAGAAAAATGAAATGGCTCTAATTCATTTGCGACGGCTAAAGGAAATCCTGACCTTTCAATCGTTTTGCTCCAGTCAACAGAGTTAAAATGATAAACAACACTTTCGCGGCGTAAATCATCGAACGTCTTACTGTTAATATCTTGAAGCCGACCTAGCGCCGCCGCAATTTTCCCTTCCCCCCAATTACTTAGACAGTACTTGCAGCTAGTGTCATAAAATTCGAAGCTAAATTTTATTTTGTTATTTGGGATTTTCGGCTCTGGAATCCTATTTTTTTTCGACATACTGCGCCAATATATCCTTGTCGGATATTTCATTGATTGACCGTTGACCGACTTCCAAGCCTTTTCTAGCGTTTTTCCACGGAAGCTCGCTATGAGTCAAGCTAACCAATGTGAATGCGCTCATAGTCCCATATTTTTCATAAACCGAATCCACCAATTCAACTAGTTCTTTTCCTAGTGTTTTTTTTAACTTTATTATCCCCTCCTCGCTGTCAATTCCCGCAAAATCCACATCAATTGGCGATGCTCCATAGCTTTTTAACGCATCGTAGACTGAGGGAAGGACGGGGCCGTTTGGCCAAGCTTGAAATTTTTCCTCAAAACAACTTTGTTTCAGCTGGACCCGACACCATACATATACATAATACAAAATTTTTTGCATTTTCAAGTTTGTGATTAAGTCGCCACAATAGGCGCACTTAATTAATATATACTTGACGATGTCGAGTGGATTCTTGTTCATAATAGAACAAATAGAAAAGTGGTTAATTCAATAGTCCGTAACTACAAAATTCTTCACTAACCAACTAATATCGAGAGGAGTTTATCTTATCCACATTATACCATAAAGTCAAGCCTTGGGCATAGCCACACAAAAAAGCCCGATTGGGCTTTTTTATTAAGTTCAATTTGGACTTGGTATTAATACCACAGAGCAACGCCTCCATGATGCGAACAGGTGCCGCGACGACTTTGACTGAAGCTGTAAGTTCCGTCTCGACAACGGGCAGAGGCGCCGGCGGGTATCGAGGGGGCATATGCTGGTGAATGAACAGTGTTGCCCACGGAGTTCGTATAATAATTATCGTTTGAAAGCGGGACGTCAACCTCTTTTTGTTTTTCGGTCTGTACCGAATCGGCTGATACCGAGCTGGGTGGAGTTACCTGTTGTTTTTCAATCTGAGGCTCATCAAATTTTATCGGGCTAGGTGGCGCCGCCTGTCGTTCAATCGGAGCAATTTCTTTTTGGGTTGGCAAAGTGTAGCTCTGTTGGACAGTCGCGTCAGTACAACCGGCCAAAA
>JAKAHN010000020.1 GCA_021814895.1 bacterium | reverse complement strand
CGGCCGAAAAATTATGGTGGATACTTATGGAGGTTTGGCGCCTCATGGCGGAGGGGCTTTTTCCGGCAAGGATTTGACCAAGGTGGACCGTTCAGCCGCTTATATGGCCAGATATGTGGCTAAAAACCTGGTTGCTAACGGTTTTGCCAAGCAATGCCTCGTCTCGGTGTCTTACGCTATCGGTAAAGTGGAACCCTTGATGATTTCGGCGGTCAATGAAAAAGGTAAAGATATTTCAAAAGTTATAGAAGGTAGGTTTGATTTTCGACCAAGGGCGATTATTGAACATCTTGGTTTGCGAAGGCCAATTTTCGGGCAAACGGCCACTTATGGACATTTTGGCAAGAAAGGATTGCCGTGGGAAAAAGTGATAAAGTTGTAAGTTGAGAGTTGTAAGATATAATATTTGAGTGCAACTAGATATCTCAATTTTTAGGGCAATCAACGGTTTGGCGGGGCAATCTACCTTTTTTGATTCCGTCTATGTTTTTATAGCGGTCTATTTGCCGATTTTGGTTTGTATTGTAGCAGCGATTTTATTTTTTGTTTGGAAAAAGTCTTGGACCCATAAATTACAGCTGCTATTTATTTTTGCGATATTTGTCACAATTTCTTATCTATTGATACATTTTGTATTTCATTTAATTTGGCCGAGATTAAGACCGTTTGATGGCCTTGGGGAAGTAAATAAATTGATAGATACGTTTGGTTTATCTTTTCCATCTAGACATGCGATGCTTTTCTTTTTAATCGCGACGGTTATTTCTTGGATAAGACCGAAAATTGGAATTTGGTTTTTTATTGTTGCAATTTTGATTGCTATCGGCCGAGTTTTGGTCGGTGTTCATTATCCGAGTGATATTTTAGTCGGCGCTACCTTCGGTACTTTAATGGGAATTTTCACGATAAGTTTCGCTAAAATGACCAAACTAGCCAAGCTTTAAAAGGCAAGTTTAATGAAAAATTAAAATCCAAAAAAGAATTGCGACAATAATACGATAAACACCAAAAGGTATGAAGTCGTGAGTTTTAATAAATTTCAGGAAAAATTTTATTGCGAATAGAGCAACGACGAAAGAAACCACAAAACCGATGGCGAGGGAGCTAAAATCCGATGATGAAAATGACGAAGCATTTTTGACGAGGTCTAAGCCGGTTGCGGCGAGCATTGTCGGAACAGCAAGAAGGAAAGAAAATTCAACGATTGTGGTGCGTTTTAAACCAAGCCAAAGTCCGCCGACGATTGTCGAGGCTGAGCGTGATACGCCTGGAATGATAGCTATTGATTGGAAAAGGCCGATTATAAACGATTTTTTGTAAGTGATTTTTTTTATTTCGTCCCCAGTAGTTTCTTCAATTTTTTCTTCTTTGTCGTTATGGTAAAGTTCAAAAATTATAAGGATAATACCACCTAAAAATAGCGACCAAAGAACAACAGATTCGTTGCCTATGAGATATGTTTTGACTATTTTATAAAGAGCAAGTCCAATAATTCCTGTCGGAATAAACGCGACGATCAAGCGTTTGATTAATTCTAAATTCCAAAACTTTTTCCAATACAAAAATATTACGGAAAAAATAGCGCCAAGTTGAATGATTATTTCAAAACTTTTCGTAAAGTCGCTTTGAGCGATTTTCAAAATTTCGCTTGTCAGTATCAAATGGCCCGTTGAGGAAATCGGCAAAAATTCTGATATACCCTCAACAATACCTAAAATTATTGTGTGAATAATAGTCATAGACAAAAATTATATCACAAACAAATTTAAAAGGTAAAAATAATATAGATAGTGAAGATAAAAATACCATGTACGCAAAAGGTGGCTATAGCCACCTTTTGCGTACACATCAAATCAAAAATTTTCAAGTTTCCCATAAGGGGGTCCTAGTCGTAAATAATAATCCTTGTTGCGAATCACAATTAATATTTTAATGACGGTGAGGCTCTTCTCCTTTTTCTTTTTCCGCGTGGCGTTCTTCTTTTTCCGCTTTTTCTAAATCTCTTTGTAAATCTTTAATCGAATCTTGCAGGTTGGCGATTTTTCGACTGTGTTCTTCCAAATTACGTTCAGCATCTTTAACTTTTTGTTCTAAGGATGAAGTTTCACGTTCTAAATTTTTTAGTTCCCGTTCTTTTTGTTCCAAATCTCTTTTAATACTTGCGCTATCGTTATACATAATTTTTTGTTTAATAATAATGCTTTTATTATAGCAAAATTATAGCTCTATGGAGGTGGCTTCCACAGATTTACTTCACAAGAAGAATTGTCTGGTCTTGATTTATTTGAGCAAACCCGCTTTGGATTGGGATATTTTGATGACCGTCTTTGGAGCGAATCATAACTTTACCGCTTTTGAGAGTGGTAACAATCGGAGCGTGATGGGGGAGAATAGAAAGCTCGCCTGTTTCAGAAGGCACGGTTAAAACATCAGCATCGCCTTCGTAGAGTATTTTATCAAGACTGTAAATGTATAAACGCATAACTTTTAACATAATAACAGTTAACCAAAATGGAGAATTTGTTATTTATTAGATGTAAATTGTTAATTGTTTCCTTTCACTTCTTCAATCCCTCCCTTCATATAGAAGTCTCCTTCGGGGACACTGTCGTGCTTGCCCTCAATGATTTCTTTGAATCCGCGGACGGTATCTTTTCGAGTAACGAATTTTCCAGGTCGGCCTGTGAATTGCTCGGCTACGAAGAACGGCTGAGAAAGGAATTTCTGAATTTTACGGGCGCGTTCAACCAAAAGTTTGTCGTCGTCTGAAAGCTCTTCAATACCGAGAATGTTGATGATGTCCTGCAGTTCTTTGTAACGCTGAACGACTCTTTGGACTTCACGGGCGACTTTATAATGTTCCTCTCCAACAATGGCCGGAGTAAGAGCGGTTGAGGATGAATCAAGCGGGTCAACGGCCGGATAAATACCAAGCTCGGTCAGAGCGCGGGAGAGAACGATGGTTGAATCCAAGTGCGAGAATGCGGTGGCCGGAGCGGGGTCGGTAATATCGTCGGCCGGAACATAAATTGCTTGAACAGAAGTAATAGAGCCTTTCTTTGTTGAAGTAATGCGTTCTTGGAGTTCACCCATTTCGTTCGCCAGAGTTGGCTGATAACCGGCGGCTGACGGCATTCTTCCTAGAAGGGCGGAAACCTCGCCTCCGGCTTGAGTAAAGCGGAAAATATTGTCTATGAAAAGCAAGACATCTTTACCTTCGGTATCTCGGAAATATTCAGCCATTGTAAGACCTGAAAGAGCGACACGGAGACGCGCGCCCGGCACTTCGTTCATTTGACCGAAAACAAGCGCGGTTTGAGCTAATACGCCTGATTCTTTCATATCGTTATAAAGATCGTTTCCTTCGCGAGTTCTTTCACCGACACCGGCGAATACGGAATAACCTTTTTGAACGGTGGCAACGTTTCGGATAAGCTCTTGGAGTAAGACAGTTTTTCCGACACCGGCTCCGCCGAACAACCCTACTTTTCCGCCTTTGATAAATGGGGCGAAAAGGTCAATGACTTTAATACCGGTTTCAAAGATTTGCACCTCGGTTGATTGTTCGGTGAATTTCGGAGCGTGGCGATGAATCGGCCAGCGGAGGTCGCTTTTTGGCGCCGGCATATTATCAATAGGTTCGCCTAGGAGATTGTACATTCTGCCTAAGGTTTCTTTGCCGACAGGAACAGAAATAGGCGCGCCGGTGTTTTCCACCTCGGCGCCTCGTTTCAAACCTTCAGTTGGACCCATTGAAACAGCGCGAACTCTTCCACCTCCCAAATGTTGAGCGACTTCAAGTACTAAAACTGAGCCCTCTTTTTCAGGTGAGGGGGTTTTAAGGGCTGTATAAATAGCCGGTGGTTCTGATGCGAATTCGACGTCTACGACCGGTCCGATAATTTGTATAATTTGTCCTTTCATAATTTAATTGTTAATTTTAATTTTTTAATTATTTTACTATTTTTTTTATTTTAACTTTCCAACGCGCTCGCTCCTGCCGTTATTTCCGTCAATTCTTTGGTGATTTGGGCTTGACGGGCTTTGTTGTATTGAAGGGTCAGGGCGTCAATAAGCTCGCCGGCGTTGTCGGAGGCGTTTCGCATCGCAATCATTCTCGAGGAATGTTCCGAAGCGTTTCCCTCCAAAACGGCGTGATAAATTTCTATTTCTAAAAGAGCTGGTAATAACTCATCAAGCACTTCTTTTGGTGATGGTTCAAAAACATAAGCAGATGATTTTTCAATATCTTTTCCTAAAACTTCAGGCATATTAGCATATTTTCCGCGAGTTGGGGTAATGCCATCAACAATGGCGCTTAGCGATTCAAAATCAAAAGGCAAGATACGGCGATTGGTAACCTCTTGTTTCAAAGCCGATAAAAAATTGGTATAAAGCAGATGAACCGCGCTCCAGTGTTTTTCAGTAAAACCCTTTTTGATAATTTCCGCGACTGGAGATGTTTCCGAAAGTTCGGTGAAGTCGCCGGCGCCGGTAAAGCTTTCAATCACATTAAAACCACGACGTTTCAAAAAGTCCCGTCCTTTCTTGCCGACGGCGATAATTTCTGTATCCGAGTTTTCTTTGAGAAAGGCAAGGGCTTTTCGGAGAACATTGGTATTGAATGAGCCGGCAAGACCTTTATCGGATGTTACAATGACCAGGCAAATTGGTTTGTTAAATGATACGGATAGAAGAGGAGAGAGAGTGGAAAAATCAGTGTCTAATTTTGCCGTGACGCCACGCAAAATTTCCAGGGCTGCCAAAGCGTAAGGTCGAGCATGAATGGCTACCTGCTCGCTTTTTCGCATTTTTACAGCTGAAACTGCCTCCATAGCCTTTGTGATTTGCTTGATGGATTTTGTTGAACGTATTCGGTTTTTAATTGATTTTGATGAGGCCATTTTCTTAGTTGAAAATTTTAAGATTTAAGTTATAAATTGACAAAATTTAATTAATTTTGTATTATTATGTTAGTAGTACTGTATCGGAGGAGTTATGAGCCAAGAAACAAAAAGTTTTTGGGATGCTGTCAAGAATCATCTTTCGTCAGACGGGCTAAGGGAGGTCATACATCTTTACCCGGAGCTCCGGGAAGAGGCAAACGATCTTTTGTCGGTTCGTCTGGACCAAGAGGGTGTGCTTGCATCTTTCGTGAGGTCTTGTTGATTTCCACACTTTGCGTCGATATTTATTGTTGGCGCATTTTTTATTGTCAAAAGAGCTATTTCCCCCGCCTAAATTTTTTCTGAAAGCTTTCAGAAAAAATTTAGGCGGGGGATTTTCTTAAAACTTTAATTTTTCAACTTACAACTATGCTTTTTTCCAATACTTTGTCGTGAAATCGGTCGCGGCGGTTTTAAGAGCACCTTCTGTCTCTGGTTTCAGCTCGGTTGATTCGTTGATGTCTTTGAGAATCTTTGAATTGTGTTCGTGAAGGAATTTGATGAATTTCTTTTCAAATTCGCTGATTTCTGATACTTCTACCGTATCCATAAATCCGTTGGTCGCAGTCCAAATAGCTACAACCTGCTCTTCAAAAGGTACACTTGCCAATTCCGGTTGTTTCAAAAGCTCGGTCAATCGGCGACCGCGCTCAATTTTCTTTTTGGTGGCCGAGTCCAAGTCTTGGCCGAATTGAGCAAAGGCCGCCAGTTCGCGGAATTGCGCCAGTTCAAGACGCAAGGTGCCAGCCACTTTTTTCATCGCTTTTGTTTGAGCGCTTGAGCCGACACGCGATACTGAAAGTCCCACGTTGATAGCCGGCCTGATACCTTGATAGAAAAGTTCCGATTCAAGGAAAATTTGGCCGTCGGTGATTGAAATAACGTTGGTCGGAATATAAGCGGAAATATCGCCGAGTTGGGTCTCAATAATCGGCAGGGCTGTGAGAGAACCGCCACCGTATTGTTTGGAAAGACGAGCGGCGCGCTCTAAAAGTCTTGAATGAAGATAGAATACATCTCCAGGATAAGCTTCTCGTCCAGGAGGTCGGCGAAGCAATAAAGAAATTTGTCGATAAGCCCAAGCGTGTTTTGAAAGGTCGTCATAAACAACAAGAGCGTCTTTGCCTTTGTCCATAAAATATTCTCCGATTGCGCAACCAGCGTAAGGGGCTAGATATTGGAGGGCGGCTGCTTCGGAGGCGGCGGCGGTCACAACAACCGTGTATTCCATAGCGCCGGCTTTTTTCAATTTTTCAACAATTTGAGCAACCTTGGATTCTTTCTGACCGATGGCGACATAGATACAGATTGGCGTTGGAAAACGTTTATCTTTTCCCTGATTGATTATCGTATCAATAGCGATAGTGGTCTTGCCGGTTTGTCTGTCGCCGATGATAAGTTCTCTTTGTCCGCGTCCGATCGGAATCATCCCGTCAATCGCTTTCCAGCCTGTATGAAGTGGCACTTTAACTCCCTCGCGAGTGATAACGCCTGGCGCGATTTTTTCAAGAGGGTAGCGGGAGGTTCCTTCTGATGACAGCGCCGGTCCGCCATCTTTTGGATTGCCAAGAGGGTCAATAACTCGGCCGATTAATTTGTCAGAAACAGGAATTGAGAGAATGGTTCCTGTGCTTTTAACTGTTTGACCTTCTTTCACTTGAACGGCATCGCCGAGAATAATCGCTTTAACAGAGTGTTCTTCCAAGTTTAGAGCCATACCAGAGACGTTTTCGGTTCCTTCAAACTCCAAAAGCTCAGCATACATTGTTCCTTCCAAACCTTTGATTTCCGCAACACCGTCGCCGGCGCGAATCACCGTGCCGACTCTGTCCACTTTTGCTCCCGCTTTGATACCGGCGATCTCGTCTTTTAGTTGTTCAAGAATTATGTCTTTGTTCATTTTTTATTTTAAGCTTTTATAGCTTCTTAAGCCGCTTTAACTTCTTAAGTTTTTGATACTTTAGAAGCTTAAGAAGCTCTGGAAGCCGATGAAGCTATTTATATTAATGCTTTTTTAACATCTGCCAGTCTGCCAGCCAGAGAGTTGTCTATTCTTAAATCCCCAATTCTGATTCTTACTCCGCCTTTTAGGGTTTTATCTTCCTCGAACTCAATTTTATAATTTTTCAATTCAGATTCTATTTTTGTCTTATCAATATCTCCGCAATAATTCACCACTGCGGTTTTGCTTTTTGCCGATTTTTCCTTAAGTGATTCATATATCTCTGAGATTTTATTCCAATCTTTCAAATCGCCATTTTTATGAAGCACTTCAGCAAATTTGTGGAGACTTGATTTTTGTTCCGGCAACGGCAAATCTATCAAAGAAACAAGATATTTTGCGTATTCTGTGGCCGAATATTTCATAATGATTTTAAAGTTTTTTTACAGCTTGTTCGACTAACTTGTTTTGGATATTTTTATCTGCGACATCTCCCAACGCTTTTTCTACCGAAAGGCTGACAAGTGATCCGATCTCTTTCTTCAATTCACCAATGGTTTTTTGTCTATCGTCTTCTATTTGTTTTTTCGCGTCACGAATAATTTTTTCTGATTCTGAAGACGCTTCTTTTATTACCGCATTTTTGATTTCGTTGGCGTTTTTTTCAGATTGCTTTATGATTTTTTCTCCTTCATGTCTTGCTGAAGCCAAAATTTCTTCTTGGGCTGATTCGGCTTCATGAATTCTGATTTCCAGATTTTTACTTTTTTCCAAGTCTTCAGTTATTCGATTTTTTCTATCGGCAAGCATTTTTAGAATAGGCTTGTATAAGAATTTTGTGAGAACGACAAAGAGAATGGCGAAATTTATTATCTGCGCCAGAAGAAGCATCCAATTTATACCAAGATTTGAGAATAAGGAAGACATCTTAAAAGCTTTTTCAGCCTCTTAAACTACCAAAGCTTCTTTAGCTTTTAATAAAAGCTTTGGAAGTTTGTGAAGTTCTTGAAGCTTACGAAGCTGTTGAGGTTAAACGAATTTAATAATGAGAGCGACGACGAGAGCGTAAATGGCGATAGCTTCGGCGAAAGCGATAGCCAAAATCATAGCAGTCTGAATTTTTGGCGCGGCTTCAGGATTGCGACCGATAGCTTCCATAGCTTTGCCGGCTAACATTCCAATGCCAATACCTGGACCAAAAGCGCCCAATCCGATAGCGATAGCGGCGGCGATGGAATTCCAATTAGTTGCGACCTCTTTTACTGCAGTTGTTGCTGTTTCCATATTTTTTTATTAATTACTATTAAAAAATAACCTTTTTAAGGCTTATGGGGATATGATATCTGAATTATAATTTTTTCGCAAATGTTTCCTTGTTGACAAAAAAGTTTTAAAAGACGGTTCCTAATGCTCGTGAACTTTGGTGAAGGACGAAAACGCTACCATTGAAAGTGTGGCAAAAATGAGCGCCTGGATGAAGCCGACAAATATTTCAAGTCCCAAAAATGGCAACGGGGCGATATATGGTACTAAGAAAGCGATGATTGTGAGCAATACTTCACCGGCAAAAACGTTGCCGAAAAGTCGAAAAGATAATGAAATTATTTTTGAAATCTCGCCGACTATTTCCAACGCTCCGGCAAAGGCGTCAACCGGGCCTTTGAAATTTATAAATTTTCCGATATGTCCTTTAATGCCAACAGTAAACAGACCGTAAAGGTGGCTTAGCACGACGGCAATCAAAGCTAAGGCCAAAGTCATATTTAAGTCGGAATACACTGACCTAAAAATAGGAACGAATTTAACGCCTTCCGATGTCGCCTCATTAATACCGATTGAACCGAAGCCCGGCAAGATACCTACCCAGTTTGAACAGATGATATATATAAAAATTGTGGTAACAATCGGAAAGAATTTTTCTGCTGTTTCCCGACTACCGCCGACAGTTTCAAAAAAGGATAACATTCCTTCGATAACCGATTCGACCAGAGCTTGAATTTTTCCGGGAACAGTTTTGATTTTTTTTGACAAAATAATCGCGCCGATTGAAAGCCCGATGACAACTATCCACGAAGTAAGCAGGGAATTAGTCACCGGAAAGTTTCCGACGTGAAAAAGAGTTTCCGGGGTTATTGATACTTCTACCATATGGCGACTATATTACATAGAAATTTGTTTTTTTGCAATTTTAACAGGCCAATTTTTTAAATGTAAAATTAAAAAATCAAAATGTAAAATGACAGTTAGAAATGTAAAAATTTAACTTGGTACAAAACGAGGCTTTGCATATATTAAAAATAAAAAAACCTTGTGCAGGACAAGGCAGAGTTAAGCAAGAAATGTTTCAAACAGGTTTTTCCACGCTAGGAAAAGGTCGTGAGCGTGTACCTGTAAGACAGGCGTTCTACTTGACTGGGCTCCTGGCTCCTCATTCAGTATCTCACCGTGAGGTTTCGGGTCTGATTCCAAAGTGTATTTCACGATGCCATCTGGCACATCAACTTCTTGAGGGCGAGGGACTTCCGGTCCGGTCATCTGCATTGCAGGGCGCAAGCGCTGGTTAGTCCTCCGCATCTTGTCTGAAAAGTCCGTGAGGATTGTGATCCTTGTATCCTTGCCTTGTTTGACAAAAAACACCTCCAAACCTTCATCATCGTTTGTTCCACAACCATCAAGAGTCAAGATCAGAATGAGGGTGTTACGGACGATTTTCAAGCTTGAGGGATTGACTGCAATAGGACGCAACAGAGTAGCTTTCATATTTTGTCTTCGGTTTTATTTGTTCTGTTTTGACTTTAATACAATGTTTAAATAAAGTCAAATTTGTCAACTAGAATAAAGAGGTCAGACCTCAAACTTCAAGAGAGGACTGACCTCGGGGTTTTTTGTTATCAGTGATTAGTTATAAGTGATAAGTTGGTATTACATTATCTCTTTCATTTTCCTATATATGAGCCATGAGGAAACAAAAATTGAAATTAGAATGCCGACAAGTATCAGCCATGGCGCGGTATTGAAATATTTGTCCGCTAATCGGCCGACTAAAGCCAAAATAACGATAGGGATCGCTATGGTGTAGCCAAGCTCGCCAGCAAGAGCCCAAGCCTTAAA
>JAKAHN010000019.1 GCA_021814895.1 bacterium | reverse complement strand
TTGTTTCTTTACGCCTATCCAGCCATTCCGTTTTTCGGCCCGGCTCCCCCACGGGGGATCCGCCGGGTCCGAAAAAACGGAAAATGGTGAGAAAGAAGGTGATACAAACAAAAAACCATAAGCTTAGTGTTTATGGTCCTATGATAACGAATTAAATTTTGACAATATATCCCCGGCAAAATTATTTTGCTTGTCCAGTCAATTTCTTGGAATAATCCAAAAGCCTTTTAATAATTTTAGCGATGTCTTGATAACCGAGAATTTTATCGGGATATTTTTCATTAATAATCGAAGCAATTTCCTTGTCTTTCTTGCCTACCTGGCGTAATTCGTATATTTCCAGGTCTCGAGCGATATTGTTCCGTGGCGAGGCTTTTAAGGGCTTAGAATCGGACAATCTAACGACTGCTTGTCTTATTTCATTCCAATTCTTTTGCAGTTCAGTTATGGTCGTTTCTGGATTCAAGCGAATAACAGTAAATTTTTCTTTGGGATTGGTCGGATTAGCAATATTAAACGGCCAAAGTTCTTCCGGCAAACCGGAATAACTAATAATATCTCGCTGTTCGATAAAATCTTTTAAAGGAGTTTGATAAGCCGGCGATAAATGATATTTTAACCGTAAATCAGAAATGGCCTTATCATAATTTTTCGTAAACTGATGAATATCGTCTAAATTTTTTATTCTGATTGTCGTTTTTATAGATTCAGACAAACAGGAGTAATCTTCCATTCCCTCTCCGTCGACATACAATTTAATTATCGGAATATTTTCTCTAATGTATTGGACGTCTGCTCTAAAATTTTCATTAGTGGCGTAAACTATGTAGAGATTTTGAGAAAGATTAGAGGACATAAAGCTATAACTCTAAAAACTTCCAGTCTTTTAGGTCGTTAGGGTTATATTCGTATTTTAATCCGTTATGATAACGCCAACTATTTTTTTCTTTTAATACAATTCCTCCGTAAAGTTTTTTACCTTTTTTATTTTGTTCGGCAATATACTTTGCCAGCCCCTCGGCACGTGATTTAGCTGTTTCAGCGGTTAACCCGCCTTTTGTATCAAATAAGCCTACGTGTCCATCTTTTTGCATTATTACAAAATCAATATAAAACGGTTTTTCAATTCCATGCTCTGTATGTGGTACCGCAAAATATGATCCATCTTTTGTCCCATTCTTAAACCACCACTCAATAGATTTTGCTTTTTCTAAATATTGAATAAAGTCGACTTCTAAATCGCTATCTTCTTCAAATAAACTAGCCGTCCCTATACCAGATTTCTTTGTGTAATAAGGTTGTATTACAGATTTTTTATAATCTTTTTTCGCAAAAGACAATGTATAATTTATTACTTTAGGAATATCCCACGGCTCTTCATTTTTTACCAATTCATTTTTCCCCTTACCAACCTCCTCTTGATACATTTCTTTTGTAAGATTGATAACATCGACCATTATTTGTCGGTTTTCCTCGGCAAGAACGGCCGCTTGAATCTTGGGCCATTCATCTTCATTCCGAGAGGCCTCAAAAAATGAATAAATCGAACTTTTTATGCGACCGATAGAACGTTGTTCCGGTTCAAATGGGGCAAGATTATTTCGAGCAAACATATCAAAAGCATTTTGCAATTCAACTTCATTTTTAGGTATATCGAGAGTACCTTTTTTATCTATATTCGCCATTTCTTTATCGACATCCGCAATATGACCGCTAGCAATAAGACTTGTTTTTAATATGCTGTGCTTAAATGAAAATTTTTCTTTAAGTTTTAACTTCTTGCCTGCTTCGATAAAAAGAGGAGTAAAATCAGATGAAAGACGAGTTTCTTCTCTAAAACGTTTCGAGTGATAAGAAACTAAACCGAGATTTTTATAATTTTTAATTCTATACCCCGTGTAAGTAGTAATATAATCACGAGACAAATCTTCTGCAACTTTTATGTCTTGTAAACTAGTAAATACATAACCGACATTTAAATCTTGATCTGAATAATGCCTTTGTTCCGGCATACGCATAATACGGCCCAGTGTTTGGATGGAAAAAGTGATATTTTCTTCTCGCCATTGCCTAAATAAAACCAAGATTGTCGCTCGAGGACAATCCCAACCAAGTGATATTGCCTGTTTGAATATCATTATCTCAACTTCATTTTCATTCTTCTCTATATTGGCCAGATTTATTTTATTATCTTTATCTGAGAGATAAATAGCGAGCCTGCCATTCTCCGTCGTATAACCAAATTTCTTAAGTAAAGCAATAATCTCATCCTTTTTATCAGCCACGCCCTGCATCGCATCTGGCAATTGAATTAACAACAAAGGATTTACATCCGAGTTCTCCGCTTCAAGCTTTTTCCGTAATTCAAGCCGTTTTTTTATTGCACTTTCTAACACAAGTTCATCGGCTGATTGATCGCTCTTTTTCTTATCAATTATATAGTTCTCAAATCCGGGATTAATTATGATTTCTTTCTTTATCATTTCCTCGTCTTTTACATCTTTAAGTTCCACCTCAACAATTCTGTTAGCATTATTAAGTTGCGGAGTAGCAGAAACTTCTATCGTAATTTTCGGGCCAATATCCTGTATTAATTCTTTTGACTTCTCGCTATTAGCTGTATGATGGCTCTCATCTATAATAAGAAAGGTTATTCTGCCCTCGTCTTTTGTGCGGGCAATAATATTTGAAAGGTTGTTGTCTCGTTCATTCGCCCGTACGTATAAATTATCTTTTTTATTAATACTTGCCCAATTTAAAAATAGAATCTCATTCTCGCCAATTCTGCGGTCATCCAAATCATCAAAATATGAACATTTTATTCCTACCCCATTTTGGTCATAATATTTTTTAAGATTATTTCGACTTTGGTCGTGTAATTTGTTGACGGCAATCCAAATAAACGAAAACTTTTTACCATCTATGCGAGAATCAACTAATCTTTTCAAAAATTCTGCCATCATAAGTGTTTTACCAGAGCCGGTCGGTGCCTTAAAAATCAATACCTTGTTGCCATCTGTATCTAAAAGCCTGTTGGTCTCACGTTTGAGATCAACAACGGCATTTTCTTGATAATTTTTAAATTCTATCCACATAATTTTTCATTTAAAATATCGTTTTTGATACTTTTTCGACTCCGGCAATCAATTCTTCAATGTCTTCCTGTTTTGGTTCTATTTTTTTATCGTGATCACATAAATTTCTCAAATCAGCTAATCGTTGAATAAAACGCCAATCTTTAACTTCAATAATATCAGCATCTTTTATGGGTTGATTGTAGTCGTTTATTGTTGGGTTCTTTTTTAAAATTTTGACATTATGGTTATCACAAACTTCAGATAAATGTTTTTCTAAAACGACGCCAGCGATTGCTCCGGCCCCACGATTAAATCCTTTTTTATTTAACTCTTTTGCTGTTTCCAGTTCAGAATCAAATAAATCGGCTTGCATTAATTGTTTTATATCAAAAAGTGAACTTTCAAATCTTTTTTGACACGATTTAATTATATTTAACTGGTTAACAAAAAGTGATTTTGCAAAATCAATCTGTTTCGCGGGTTTATAATCAAACTCAACCATCATCCCTTCACTTCTTGGCGGTGTATAAGTTATAGCCTTTTTCAACGCATCATTTTTCTTATTTTCGTAATAATTCTTAAAGTCATCTAATCTGTCGGGCAGAACCACTTTTACTAAATACAATGCCTCCGAATACCAAATTTCATATTCTTCTCTAAATCTCAATAAATTATCATTCTCGCCTTTTAAAAGTTCCGATAAATTACCCCCATCTTGCACGAGTTTTTCAATATCTTTTTTATATCGTTCTAAATTTAAAATCATAATAGTTACTTAAAAATCTCCCTATATACTTTTAATATTACTTCTGGGATTGCGCAAAGCGTTACTTTATTTTTGATATCAGCAAATTTTTTCGCATGCGGATCGTCTCCCATCGAAAAAACATAAGTATTAAAATGCCCATCAATTTTTTTAATTGCTTTTTTATAGTCATCTATCGATTCCTCATAAAAAATAACTCCGACATATTTATCTGTATTCTTAAAAATTTTATATTCAGGAGTTTCTTCTATAAGTTCGAAAGCATTCTCTAAAATACAAAGCATATCAGTAGACTCTTTAACAAGTTTTCTCTTATTTTTGTCCGTTGGCTCTGCTTCTACGAAATCAGTGATATAATATTTCAAATTTCCTCCTAACCCGTTGATTTTTTCATTCTTTTGGTTTTTATATCCGCCGATAACTCTCTTTATTCTTGGGTAGCAAATATCTGACGCTATTTTATGTTTAGATTTTTCATCCCCATTATTTGTACAAAGAATAAATTTTCTTTTACCGCCATCCTTATTATTTAATTCTAAAACTGCGTGGCCCGTTGTACCGGAGCCGGCCATAAAATCAAGTATGGTGCCGTCTTTAGGGCTAGCCAGGCTTATAAAATCCTTGATTAAATCTAAAGGCTTGGGATTATTAAAAACTTTATCTCCAAATATATCTTTTAATTGCGACGTACCATTTCCACTACTGTATTCCGGCTTATAAAAAATAGTTTTAGGCTTTTTGGACGGCAAATCTCCAAGTGATGGCCTTTGTTTTTTATAAATTGTTATACTCTCTCCATTTTTCTCAATAATAAGATTGTATTTTTCATTTTTCATTTTTTCTTTGCCCCATCGCCACGACATTTCTTTGCCGTCAGTAATCGGTAAAATTTTTATATCACTGGAATTCTTAGGTAAATTATCTTCCGTTACATAAAAATCCCCATTTTTTGCAAAGAAAACTGGAAAAAAAAGATTTGGTCTCTTTTGGCGTGGCGCATTAACCCCTGTTGACTTCAAATTTGCGCCTTTCTTAAAATAACCAATCTCATCCTCCTCCCACTCTTCAAGGTCTTCGTCCATGACAACAAATTCATTCATTTTTGCTTGTTTAATATCTTTTGCATAAACAAGCGTATATTCGTGTGTCCCCGCAAATCCAAACTGATCTTGATTACCCTTTAAATTCATTATTGTTGGTAAACAAGCTATAAAATTACCTTCACCAAAAATATGTTCATCACAAAGCAATTTTAACGGAGCATACTCATTATCATCAATACTTATAAAAATAACCCCCGTGGATTTTAAAAGGAATTTTGCGAGCTTTAAACGCTTCTCCATAAACGAAAGCCATTTACTATGCCGGAAACTGTCCTCTTTATCAACAAATTTATCATTATAAATAAAATCATTATTTCCAGTGTTATATGGTGGATCAATATATATTAAATCGATTGCTTCCCGATGCGTAAAATTTAAAACAGCAAGGGAGTGATAATTATCTCCCTCAATCAAAAGATTTACGAGTTTAGTCTTATCCGATTCAATCGCTTTACCCTTAACTTCTTTTAAAACAGGAAACGGTCGGCCCGCCATTTCATTAGGAAACATTTCATTTGGAGTACGTGCGTCTGGATTAACTAAAATATCTATCTTCTCTTCCGGTAAATCCCTATGCCAAACAAGCCCGTATGTCGTGCTTTTAATTTTAATAATTTCCTTTATCAATTCCTCATTTGACCACCCGTCGTAATTAGTCTTTTTCGACATAAAATTAATAAATATCCCGCTAAATTAATGGAAGCGAAATATGTTTTTATTATAACACAAAAAATCAGCGGCGAAAACGGTTGTCCTTAGGCCTATTTTGTGTTATAAATAAAGTAGTTTTAGATAAAAATATGATTAAAAAAATATCAAAAATAGATAAAATTTTATCGGAAGATTTTGTTAAAAATTCCGTTATAAAATGGCTGTCTGCCAATGGATGGGGCTATTTCCAATTTGGCGGATTAAGAGAAAAAGGAGTAGATATTAAAGCAAAACACCAAAAATATTCTCGTTATTTTTTTATAGAGGCCAAAGGCGAGGGTAAAATTAAACAGGCCGATGAAGTTGCTTTTGTCTATTCGCTAGGTCAAATTATAACTCGAATGAAAACGGATAAATCAACGAGGTATTATTACGGTCTTGCCTTGCCGGAATCTAGTGCAAAAATTGCTTTGCGTCGATTACCCTGGCAAGTAGCTAAAAAATTGCTACTTTACGTCTTTGCGGTCGGTAAAAATGGCACAGCTATCCAATATTCCTGGAAAGATTTAAAAAAAACTAATAAATAGATATGTCAAAAGTATTATTAACTTCTAGCTTAACAATCATCGGTGGTGTTATTATCTATGTTCTTGGCCAAATAATTGAAAAATTCTTTATAAAACCAATCTTCGATCAAAAACAGATAATAGGCGAGATTTTTGATTCCTTAATTTTTTATGCCAATATTTATGCTAATCCCCATATGGATGGCTTAAAAAATTCATACGATGAGGCTAGTAAAAAATTTAGACAGCAATCTTCTCTTCTATTAGTAAAAACGAATTTAATACCGGGCTATAATTTTTTTGCCAATCTTAATATAACATTAAAAAGAGATAATATATTAAAAGCTCATACAGAATTGGTGAGATTATCAAACGGGGTGTACGGTGTCGGCAATACCGGAGTCCAAAATGCCGATTGCGCCGACAAAATCAAAAAATTGTTAAATATTGAATTCTGAAATCAGAATTATATGATTAATTTTAAAAAAAAATTCAGTTGGTAATTTTGGACTAATCATAAATTCTCTCGGCGCCATAATATCGGCGATATCAATAGCCGGCCAAAGAAGCGGTTATGTAAAAAGCCAAATTACCGGTATAAAATATGGCATAGCCATTATAAGTAATATTGGATTCAAACTTGGTCTATTTCTATTAATTTTAGGCTTTAGCTTCCAATTATTAGAGAGGACTTCCAAAAAAGAATCAATCAATTTGTGCCGGATATTGGAGCTAATTACTGTTATGGCTATTATTTATTATATAGTTGTTAATTACGTCAGCTCACTACTTTTTTTATAAAAAACACCATTCAGAAACTCCGCCCAATACTTAATTTCCTCAATAATTTCGTCCAAAGAGTTGGAAATCCGTTTTTTAACGACCACCCAAAAGAAAATCTGGCGCAAGCCAGATTTTTTTATAGTCCTTGACACTCTCCGGCGCATCTTATATATTAAGATTATTAAATCGGAAGACTGCTAATGAGAACGACGTTGCTTCATTTCTTTGCTCCTTTATCTGTTCTTTTTAACATTCCTCTCTTATTTGACCCGCGATTGGCGATAACGTCTGACGTTGCGCCTAAGGGTTGGACCTTTACTGCTTACTGGGGTTTCCCAGGACCAAACGTGGTTGTTACAGGCTGTGGCCGGAGGCACAATAAAGATCCTGCTAAGGTTGAATAATAGAGAGAGGAATCGATGTTCATCTTATTAACGGTGTAATCAAGGCGCTAAATATGATTAGCGCCTTTTTTTATGGCCGATACGGCTATCGGCCGATCCGTCCGGCTCCGGATTCAACTTTCCGCCCGTCCTTAAAAATGGTAATATTCCTATATGATAGAAGCATTGAAGACCATCGGCGGGATCCTGATATTCCTCGCCCCTTTTCTCCTGATTTTCAGCTTTAAGGATCGGCGCGACGGATTTTTGCATGTTCTGATAGCCGACATCGCTTTCCATATCGCCGTCGCCCTGATCACCCAGGCTAGCCATATTTTTTTCTATCCTGTCGTCTTAGGATTGAACATCGCGGCTACTGCCGCGGCCGGCTTTCTGATGCTGAAGAAAAAAAAGCTTCCCTCTTTCAAGATATCCGTCCGCTGGCAAGACGCTTGGCCGGTTGCCGCCGCTTTCCTGATAATCTTTTTCAATCTCTGGTCAGCACACTATGATTATTCCGGACTCGTCAGCACTACCAACAGAACGGAATTCGCCAGCCACAGCCGCTATTCCTATCCTTATTTCTCCGATGAATGGTCCGGCGTCGCCTACATCGATTATTCCCTCAGCCAAAACAGCCTGCCGGCGGCCAACCCGCTGATCGACGGCTACGGCCGGCAAGGCGCTCCCGATGTCTTCATGGTTTTCTTCGCTCTCTTGGCAGAGCTATGCCTGCTCCTGAATATCGTTCCGCTGACCGGCTATGCGGTCATGGCTCTTGGCGCCGGGATGCTGATATGTTACCTTATCTACCGGCTGATGAGAGAAAACGGAATTCGGATGTTCCCCTCTCTGATCGCCGCCATGACCCTTCCTTACATAATCAACGGCGGCAATATGCCCGGCCTCTGGTATCTCCTGCCGTTTAACGGCGGGATGATCCTGTTCTTATCAAGCCTGATCGCGCTTACCGGACGAAAGATGAAGATTGCCCTCTGGAGCGGATTCCTGTCTCTATTGCTTTATCCGCCGCTCGTCATCCTTCTCGTTCCGGCGCTGGCGGCCTGGCTGTTGAGCGATAAGGAATCTTCCGTTCGCCGAAAGAGATCGCTGCTTATCTTCGGCGTCATGGCAGTCTTCCTGGCGGCTGCCGTGATCTTCTTGATCCAAGAATATAGCCTGAAAGATTTCTGGATACTGGTCGCCTCTTATCTATGGCGTCCGAGCCTGGATAGCGGCATCGCCTCTTTCCCGATCTGGCGGATACTGCCTCTCTGGATACTGCCATTCTCTTTGTTCGGCCTAATGGCAGCTTTCCGGGAGAAAAAATATTTCCTGATCGCGCCGCTTCTGACCGGCTTATGCCTTTGGCTGTTCTATAATTATTCCTCTTATTTCTTCATCATCGACTATGCGCGCGCAGTCATGATCACTTCTTGGCTGCTGATCGCCTTCGCCGGTTTCGGTCTTGATCAGCTTTCCAAGATATTAGAACGTCCCTTCCCTTTCTTCTTCAAGAAGACGCCGCAGCTATTCATGCGATTGCTGATATTAGCTTTATTCTTGATAACGGCCTTTTCCTATACCGAAAGGACGGCTTGGATGGATCTGACCTTGACCGTCGATACGCCGCGCGGACTAAGGCGAGTGATCCCGTCCGCCCCCGCCGGCGATTATCTGAAGGATGACGATCTACGCCTCTTCAGTCTCGTCCCTAAGAACAGCCGCTTCATCTCGCCGCCCTGGAAAGGACTGGCGATCGGCGCGGCGACGGATAATTACCCGATGGATTCCAAGCCGTCGATCATCACCAACAGCGTAACCAGCTATTCTCTTTTCTTGACGGCGAACTGCGAAGGCAAAGCCGTCATCGCCAAAAAATTCCGGATCAGCTATGCCTATTCCGCTCCGTTCGATTGCGCCGGCTTCTCGCTTATCGGCTTCAGCCGCGAAGGCCTTCATCTATATAAGATCCCTTCTGAATGAGCCCGGCGCGACCGCGGCGATAGGGTTCGAAGAATGGTTGAAGGCGTCAAAAAATGGTAAAATCATCATATGTCAAAAACTAAGCCGAAACTTATCATCATTGACGGAAATGCGATCATTCATCGCAGTTCTCATGCTCTTCCGCCGACATTAAGGACTAAGGACGGCCAGCTCGTCAATGCTGTCTATGGCTTCACCTCTTTCCTGCTGAAAGCCCTGAATGAATTTCATCCGGAATACGTCGTCCTTACTTTAGACCGGAAGGCGCCGACTTTCCGCCATGAAGCTTATAAGGATTATAAGGCCACGCGCGTCAAAGCTCCGGATGAATTATACGAACAGATTCCTTATGTGAAAAAAGTGGCGGCGGCTTTCAATATCCCGATCTTCGAGCTGGACGGCTATGAAGCTGACGACCTGATCGGCACTATCTGCGAGCAGACCAAGAAGCATAAGAATCTGGAAAAGATAATCATCACCGGCGATCTGGACACGCTCCAGCTCATCGATGACAAGACCAAAGTCTATACCATGAGCCGCGGCTTGTCCGACAGCGTCTTATACGGAGCCGAGCAGGTCAAAGAGCGTTACCGGCTGACGCCGGCGCAGATAATCGATTACAAAGCCTTGCGCGGCGATGTCAGCGACAATATTCCCGGCGTCAAGGGCATCGGCGAAAAGACCGCCAGCGATCTATTAGTAGAATTCGAGGATCTCGACGGGGTCTATAAGGCCGCCGAAAATAATGAT
>JAKAHN010000018.1 GCA_021814895.1 bacterium | reverse complement strand
CGATCGACAATGAATTTTAATTCTGTAAAAACAAGAACCCTTTTGATTATTGCTGGAATTTTAGTGTTGACAGTTTTTGCTTGTCTAATAATCTACAGCATTAAGGTGAATAAAAATGATATTGATAATGGTGTTTCTATTGGCGCACTAAGTCCGAAAGATGCGACTTATATCATTGATAGTAAACAAATTACTTTAAAAAATGGCGTTTCTGAAGTTGATATTGTTCCGAATTCTGCTTCAAAAATAATAACTCGCTATTTTGGCAATGAGGTTAAATACGATTTTGACGGCGATGGCAGGGAAGACACAGCATTTCTTTTGACCCAAAGTTCAGGCGGAAGTGGGCTTTTCTATTATGTGGCGGTCGCTTTGAACACCATGAACGGATATGTTGGTTCGCGCGGCTTATTTATTGGAGACCGAATTGCTCCTCAGACGACAAATATGAAAGGAAATATTTTGGTTGTAAATTATGCCGACAGAGCGCCGGGAGAGAGTTTCGCAGTTCAGCCATCAATGGGTAAAAGTCTTTATCTTTTATTTGACCCGAAAATAATGCAGTTTGGAGAAGTTGTCCAAAATTTTGAAGGCGAAGCTGACCCGGCAAGAATGACTTTGAGTATGAAAACATGGAATTGGATAAGTACCATTTATAATGATGGAAAAACAATTAAACCCGATTTTGGGAAGACGTTTACTCTGACTTTCAAGAACGATAATACATTTTCGGCTAAAACTGATTGCAACAATGTCGGCGGTAAGTATGTTGTTAGCGGTGATAAAATAACTTTCGGCAAGATTGCTTCTACGATGATGTATTGCGAAAATTCTCAAGAGGGGGATTTCACAAAAATACTTGGTGAAATTCAAAGTTATCACTTTACTTCAAAGGGCGAACTGATTTTTGATTTGAAATTTGATAGCGGTTCTGCTGTTTTCAAATAGTTGACACTAAAAATTTTTGAAGTACGATTAGTTTTAGAATTAGAACGGAAAACGGAAAGGCATTGCTATGAAAATGATTCGCGCAATCATCCGGCATTTTGTGTTAGCCGAACTGGCAGAAAGGTTGAATGATACAGGTTTTGGCGGGATGACAGTTTCCGAAGCCATTCATTATCACGGTGAGGATTTTTTAGGAATCCCGATGAATCTGGTTGAGATTGTCCTCAAAGATGAAGACGTGGAGGAGGTGGTCACCGCTATAATGAGCGTTGCCATGGAAGGAATGATTTATGTCTTTGATATGGAAGGCGCAATCAATATCCGAACGGGCGATAGGGGGGTGTGAATTTGGCATGGCGGTGCGGATTAAACTCCGCACTTTTTTAATACAAAACCGCCCCGACGTAAGTCGGGGCGGTTTTGTAAAGCTTATTAAGCGCGGTTAACATTTACCGCGTTCAATCCTTTTGGAGATTCTTCTGTTTCAAAAGTGACAGCGTCACCTTCATGAAGTTCAGAGAAATCAACACCAACAAGAGAGTTCTTGTGAAAGAACAAGTCTTTCGCCAAACCGTCTCCAGTGATGAATCCAAAGCCTTTTTCAGCAACCAATTTTTTGATTGTTCCAGTCATTAATTTTTTGTTTAAACGATTAAAATACAAATGAATGATATGTTTAAGAAAAAACGACTATATTTCCAACCCATATTTCTTTGTCCTGTAAGCATATCAGATATCATTATATTTGTCAAATAGGAGTTATCAACCTCTTTTTCAATGCGAATTAATACAAAATAAATTAAATCTGTTAAAATATAAGTAATATTAATGTACAAAACTCAAATAAAAAATTTGAAACGATGATCATAGCTCATCCAAAAGAAATAAAACTAAAATCAGCCGGATTTTTGTTGGCTGAATCGGTTATCAGTATCGGTATTTTTGCTGTTTTAATGTTGGGTATATATGAAGTTTCAACTTTGATTATAAAAGGAGTAGGATTTGCCAGAGAAGAAATTACCATTTCTGCTTTAGCCGATCAATATTTGGAAGTGGCCAGGAATCTGCCATATTCTGATGTCGGCACGATAAATGGAAACCCTCACGGCATTTTACCCGATTTGCCAAATGCAGTTGTTGCTAATGTGAACGGAGTGGATTATAAAATTTATTACGCTGTCAGTTATGTTGACGATTCGTCAGATGGCACAGTCTTGGCCGGCGACGATTTTGCTCCAAACGATTATAAACAAATTAAATTGTATGTAGAAAATACAGCTACTGATTCTACTAGCAATTTTTTAACAAACATTGTGCCGAAAGGGCTTGAGAATTTGGAAAATGGCGGAGCGCTTTATATTAAAGTCTTTGATGCTGTTGGGCAACCTATTTCCGGAGCCACCATTAAAATTACGAATTCTGATGTTTCGCCGGCTATTGATTTAACCAGAACGAGCGATAGCAATGGAAATTGGATTGAGGTTGGTTTGCCGAACAGTGACAATAGTTACCATATTGTTGTAACCAAAAGCGGATATTCTTCTGATCAAACTTATCCAATCAGTGCTAGTAATCCTAATCCGACAAAGCCAGATTCCACAATTGCGAACGGACAAGTGACGGAAGTTAGTTTTTCTATAGACTTATTAAGCAATCTAACAATCAGTACTTTGAATCAAACCTGCAACCCTATTTCAGACATTGGAGTTTCAGTTAAGGGTTCTAAGTTAATTGGTACGGGACCGGATTTGTTAAAATTTGATAACAATTATATTACTGATACCAATGGCAAGAAGGTAATCAACAACATTGAATGGGATAATTACACGCCAACTCTTACCGGTAATACTTATATGGTATATGGATCTTCGCCCGTTCAACAAATTAATATCTTGCCAAATACCAGCCAAACAGAAAGTTTGATATTAGGGCCAAGCTCTAATAGTAGTGTTTTAGTTATTGTAAAAGATGCTTCAAGTGGAAATCCGATTGAAGGGGCAACAGTTACGCTTCATTCTATGAGTTCTGGAGAAGAATCAAGTAAAATTACAGGCGGAAGCATTTGGAGTCAAAATAATTGGATTGGCGGTCCGGGTCAGACAGATTTTATTGATTCCACAAAATATTTCGAAGATAACGGCGGAATAAGTGTTGACGGTACTCCTTCGGGTGTTCGTCTGGCCAATTTTGGCGGACATTATGTGAATGCCGGTTCATTAACATCTTCAATTTTTGATACTGGTACAGATGTTACTTCTTATACAACTTTGTTTTGGCAACCAACATCGCAAAATCCATCAACTTCTTTAAAATTTCAAATTGCCACTTCAGATGATCCTGCGACCACCACCTGGGATTTTATCGGTCCTGACGGCACCAACTCTTCTTTCTATATAACTCCTGGAGAGACGATTAATTCGGTTAATAATAATAAACGTTACGTGCGTTATAAAGCATACCTTCAAACAGAAGATGACACCCAAACGCCGGTGCTTTCCAGTACGGATATAAATTACGTTTCTGGTTGTTTTACTCCTGGGCAGGTAATGTTTCCAGATGTGGAAACGGGCACTTATAGTTGAACGGCCAATGCTGACGGTTATTTATCAGAGACAATAAACGACGAGGTAATTGAAATTGGTTATAACACAGTTATGATTTTTCTAAATAAATAAAAAATTAAAGTGAAAAATTTAATAAAAAAAAATAACAAGGGATTTACGTTAGTAGAGGCTTTGGTAACCTTGGCGGTTTTTGTTTTATTGGAAATTGGCGTAACAACTGTTATTCAAGTTATGTATAGAAATTACAATCAACAGTCATCTGCTCTTAATAATGTCGATATGGCCAGAAAGGTGTCATTTAATTTTGCCAACGAAATTAGAAACGCTTCTTTCGGCAATGACGGTTCTTACCCGATTAACCAAGCGGGAGACAATCAAATAATTTTTTATTCAAGCCACGATTTGGAAAGTGGCCTTGTTGATAGAATTCGTTACTTTATTTCCGGCACCACTTTGTACAAAGGTATAATTACTCCTTCGGGTAGCCCTTTTAAATATATTGCTTCTTCAGAGATAGTGGGTTCGGTTGAAACAAATCTTGCTAATGACGGGACTCCCATTTTTTCTTATTACGGTAGCGATTTTAACGGGGGAGGCAATACTTTGTCGCAACCTATCAATGTTACTAATGTAAAATTTGTTAAAATCAATCTCATAATTGCGAATCAAGTAGGCAATGAAACTGTGAATTCAACAATCACCGCTGGCGGGACAGTTAGAAATTTAAAAACTAACTTAGGTAATTAGATTTATCATATGAATAAAAATGGAAAAAACAAAATGATGATTTTAAAAAATCTCTGCAAAAAACAAAAAAAAGGCAGTATGTTGGTTTTTTTAATTATAATAATCTCGCTGGCGATTTTTATGATGTTTCCTTTTGTTTCAGTTATCACATCCGAAATAAAAGTGCTTCGCTCGACGGTTGACAAAGAAGAAGCTTTGCAAATTGCCGAGGCGGGTATAAATTATTATCAATGGCACTTGGCCCATTTTCCGTCTGATTATAAAGATGGGACGGAAAATAACGGACCGTATGTCCACGATTATAAAGATTATGATACTCAAACAAGTGTCGGGAAATTCAGTTTGGTTATAACTCCTCCACCCGTCGGATCAACAATTTTAAAAATCACATCAACCGGTTGGACAAACAATAACCCGGGAATAAAGAGAACGATTACCACGAGATATGGAGTTGCATCACTGACAAAATACGCATTTTTAAGCAATGATATAATCTGGATAGGTTCCTCTGAGAGTGTCGGTGGACAACTTCAGTCAAATAATGGAGTTCGTTTTGACGGTACGGGCAATGCTCCGATTCAGTCCGCGAAGTCCACCTATATGTGTTCTGTAAATCAAGGCAGTCCATGTCCAAAAATTCAAAATGGAGTTTGGGGAGATGCTTTGCAGGCTACAAAGAATTTTTGGCAATTTCCCGTGCCAGCGGTTGATTTTTCTACTCTGACCTCTGATTTGGCAATTATGAAAACCGCCGCTCAAACAGGGGGCATTTATCTATCACCCTCAAATCATAAAGGTTATTCTCTTGTGTTTAACAGTGATGGCACAGTTACTGTATATACGGTTCAAAACCTTACGAATACTCCAAAAGGTTACGATGTAAATGGCGCTACACACAATGAAAATATTGACTACAATAAAAGAATTTTTGAATTTACCAGTCCGATACCGGCAAATGGAATGATTTTTGTTGAGGACGATGTTTGGGTTGAAGGAGTCGTTAAGGGAAGGGTAACTGTGGCGGCAGCTGAATTACCATATGGTTCAAAATCGCCACACACAATTTATATTCCAAATAATATAGTCTATAATTCGAAAAACGGCAATGATGTTTTAGGGTTGTTGTCTGAAAAAAATATCATTGTTACGTATGGGGCTCCGGATAATCTAGAAATTGACGCCGCTATGATTGCTCAACACGGGAGTTGTCAAATTTTTTATTATCCCTATGACAATATTAAAAATAGCATAACTATTTACGGTTCAATAATGACATTCGGTCAGTGGACGTGGAGTTGGGTTAATAACTCTGGCACTACGATAATTTCAGGGTATGTAAATACTTATAGCAATTACGACGGAAACCTTTTATATAATCCGCCACCATTTTTTCCGCTTTCCACTTCTGGTTATCAATTATTAAGCTGGACAAGCGATTAGTATTTGTTTTGATAAAAATTCACCATAATGAAAAATATAAAAATAACAATTTTAGTTTTCACTGTCATTTTGTTTTTCTACGCCCAACCGATTTTAGCGATACAAATACCGCCAGCCAATGTCAGGCCCAATATTTCCGGCAATGTTAATTATCAAGGAAATGATGTAAATTCTTATAATTTTACCGATGGAGACACCGGTATGCCTGAATCGAAAAATATTTTTTTGGATAATCAAAATAAGAAAGAATCAAATTCAAATTTTTTACTCTGGGTGACATTTGCGGTATCAATCGGAGTTTTGATTTTGGCGTTTATACTAAAAGAGAAAAAAGTTTCTCAAAAATCACAATAAAAACAAAATGGATTCAAAATCTATAATTTGGATAGGTATGGTCTGTGGTTCTCTAATCGGCAGTTTTGTTCCGTCTATCTGGGGTGATGGGATGTTTTCAATGTCATCTGTAATCTTCACGGCAGTTGGCGGTTTTGCTGGTATCTGGATTGGTTTTAAAATAAGCCGTTGAAAATGTCTCCTTACTGACACCGGCTATGGCGCTCCCGGCAACGAAACCTCAACCTTCGGCTACTTAACCCTCAAAGCCCTTGTTAAATTCCAAAAGGCCAACAATATTACTCCATCTGCCGGTTATTTTGGACCGATTACTAGAAGTGTGGTGAGGTCAAAATTTTCCTTGAAGTCTGACTTCAAGGAAAAAGACAGGGTTGATGTTCTGGTCATTCTTTATGATTTATAACTGTATAGGTCAAACTCAGGACTCGGAGGTCTAACCTTCCAAGTGATTGCTTGATTATGATTTCAATGAATGTTATAATTTATTGTGACTTTTTGACCTTTAACATAATTTTTAAATAATATGAAAAAAGCCCCAATTCCACTCAACGACGAAGCAAGAATAGCCGCATTAGAAATGATGGGTATATTAGACACTCCACCCGAAGAACGTTTTGATAAAATTACAAAAAACGCAACGGAATATTTCAATGTAAAAATTGCAACTATTTCCTTAATCGACAGAAAAAGAGAGTGGTTCAAATCATGCGTTGGCTTAACTGAAAAAGAAGGACCGAGAGATATTTCATTTTGTGGTCATGCCATGCTTGCAAATGAAATTTTTATTGTCGAGGATACTCTGAAAGATGAACGCTTTGCCGACAATCCTTATGTTACAGGTTATCCATTCATTAGATTTTACGCCGGCATATCTCTTAAAGATAAAAGAACTAAACTGCCGATAGGGGTATTTTGTATCAAAGATGACAAGCCGAGGGAATTTTCATCGGAAGATATCAATCAGTTTTTAATTTTTGGCAATCAAGCAGAAGACGAGTTGAACAGAGCGCAAAAAAAGTAACTCATTTTTTCTTTCTTGATATTTTTAATTTTACAAAAAACGTTGAACCCTTGTTTTTACCATCCGATTCCACCCAAATTTTACCGCCGTGTTTTTTTACGATCTCGCTTATCATAAACAAACTTAAACCCATACCTTCGGTATCAACCGTTTTAGCGCTATTAGTTCTGAAGAATTGTCCGAAAACCTTTTTTAGGTCTTTCTTTTCGATACCAATTCCATTATCTTTTACGCTTAAAATGACGAAATGTCCTTGTTTTTTCAGCGATATATCTATGTGTCCATCAGTTGCCGAATAAAGAATGGCATTTTCAATCAGGGTGTCCAAGACAAACTGAATTTTTCTTTTATCTATAACCACTAAAGGAATTTCGTGGTCAGTCGTTATGGAAAAAGTTATATTTTTTTCTTTGAATTGGTGTTGATATCTCAAAAGCGATACGTCAATCATTTCCCGTAGCCATGCCAGTTCAAAGGCGTAATCCATTTTGCTGTTGAATTTCGCCAGTCCGCTTAAGGTATCAACCGCTTCGGACAGTCGGCTGACAGACGATTTCATTTGATTGGCAATATTGAGTTTCTCTTCCCTTGATACCTCCTTCATCAAATTTTCGGTCAACCATTTTATCGCGGTAAGAGGTGTTCTAAATTTATGCGTTATAATTGTTAAAAATTGGTATTGGATATTTTCAATTTCCTTTTCTCGTTTCAGTAATAAATGACCGAGGAAAATAGTTATAATTATAGTTGCGGTTAAAATTGAATATTTTGGCAGAAAAGGAAGATAAGCTTCAATATTCAAGTGAAAGTAATTCAGCAAAAAAAACAAAAAAAGCCCGATGGTGCTGATTAGATATTTAGCTATACCGACTTTACTCATATAAGTTATAGTTATATTATATCACTTATGAAATATTCTTATAAGAAAATCGGGTTTTTTCAGGCAACTGCGCTGCTGTCCTATATATTTTTTGTCGCTTTATCTCTTTGGGCAACGTCTGGTTTTTCTGCGGGGGTGGCCTTAAGTCCTGTAATAACCGCAACAATTTTTCTTTCATATTTCGTGATTTCAGCTCTAATATCCGGTTCAGCGGTTTTGGGCTATCCGATATTTTTGTTTTTTGAAAACAAAAGACGCGAAGCTTTAATGGTTGTAATTTGGAGTGTAGTTTGGTTTGTTATTATGGTCGTTTTGATTGCAGTTATATCACTTTTAATGGTTAATTTTTTATTTTAGCAAAAAATAAATTTTGAATTTTACGATTAATTTGTTAGTCTAATCTAAATAAAATGAATAAAGATTATTATGATACATTAGGCATAGCGCGCAATGCTTCAAAAGAAGAGGTTAAAAAGGCCTTTCGCAATTTAGCTCACAAATATCATCCTGATAAAAAAGGCGGTGATGAAAAGAAGTTTAAAGAGGTGAGCGAAGCTTATTCTGTTCTTTCTGATGATAAAAAACGGTCTGAGTATGATGCTTACGGCCGAGTTTTCAGCGGTGGACAGAATGCAGGGACTGACCCATTTGGAGGTTTTTATTCTCAAACCGGTTCTTCAAATTGGGATTTTTCAAATTTTACTCAAGGACAAGGTCAGGGAGGTTTTGAGTTTGATTTAGGAGATATTTTTGGTGATATTTTTGGCGGTGGTAATCGCGAAACTAGAACGCGTCGAGGCACAGATGTTTCAATAGATATAGAGCTTTCTTTTGCCGAAGCAATTTTTGGAGTTGAAAGAAGGGTGTTGCTTCGTAAGGCTGGAATTTGCGATCATTGCAGTGGTAGTGGGGCTGAGCCAGGAAGCGCAATGAAAACTTGTCCGACTTGCAATGGAAAAGGTAAAATTCGCGAAACGAAACGTTCATTTATCGGTTCGTTCAGTTCCGTCCACACCTGCAATGAATGTGGTGGTGCCGGTAAAGTTCCAGAAAAACGTTGTGTGAATTGTCGGGGTGAAGGAGTTTTGCGCCAGGAAAAGGAAGTGTTAATCCGTGTGCCGGCCGGAATTGAGGATGGTGAAATGATCAGGTTAAGCGGGGAAGGCGAGGCGGTTGCCCGAGGTGTCCCGGGAGATCTGTATGTAAAAATTCACGTAAAAAGTCACCCAGTTTTTCGCAAGGAAGGCACAAACCTTGTAATGGATTTATCCATAAAAATGTCCAGCGCGCTTTTAGGCGATGAATATTCCATTGGGACTCTTGACGGGGAAATTAAAGTTAAAATTCCTGAGGGTATAACTCACGGCGAAATCTTGCGAGTGAGAGGGAAGGGTGTGCCGATTGACAAGTCTAGGCGGGGTGATCTGTTAATTCATATAAAAATTAATTTTCCAAATAAACTTTCCCGCGAAGCTAAAAGATTGGTTGAAGAGTTGAAAAGGGAGGGGATATAGGGAGTGGCTAGCTTTTAGCTATTAGTAAAAAGGGGGCAAAAAACAGAAAAAAGAAAGCGACCCGATTACGAGTCGCTTTCTTTCAAAATACCGAAACAAATTGTATAGTGATATTGAATGAGAAATATCCTCGTTGTCCAATGGATACCCTCCAAACTTGTCGCTACGCTTCTGTAGTTTAATGGATAGAATTTCTCCCTCCGAAGGAGAAGATACAGGTTCGATTCCTGTCAGAAGCATAATATAATAATATAATAAGCAAATCAGGCGGGCGGGGAACATGGGCATCCTTGCCCGTTAAATTTTCTTAAAAAAATTGTTCGGGCGAAGCTCGAGATGTGAGTTCGATTCTCACCGAGGACAAATGAACATAGCGAATTTGATGAGTGTGAAATTATGCTATAATTAATTCGCTTTAATTTTTACCGACTAAAATGCGCTCAACAAATCCATTATTTATTTATTCCCCGCTTATTTTACAAACGGCGATTTGGCCGATTACACGCCCGTTGTTTCGGTTTTTTTTACATTTAAAAATTCTAGGGGCAGATAATCTTAAGGATTTACCCAAAGGTGTTATTTTTGCTTCCAACCACGCAAGCGAACTGGACGCCGTTTTAATTCCGGCCAGTTTGCCGTTTTTATCCAGGTTTATGCCTATGTTTTATGTGTCCCGTCCGCGGTCGTTTTATACAACAAGTGGTTGGCGTCAGTTTTTTTATGGAGGCTTCTTTTTTAAATTATGGGGCGCTCATTCAGTTATTTCCGGGCATAAAGATTATGGCGTTTCTTTATCTCCCCATATTCACATTATTCAGCATAGACACAGCTTGAT
>JAKAHN010000017.1 GCA_021814895.1 bacterium | reverse complement strand
TGTCGCCGTTGTCATCGTGAATAATAGCGTAATAAGTTTTGTTCGGTTCAGTGGCTCGCAAAAGCTGAACACTTCCGGAAACCATACTTGGGTCAAACAATTGAGCGCCCAAAATGTTCCCCGGTTTGCCTTTTCCATTGTCTTCGTGGATTGCTAACCATACGCTCTTTGCAGTATGAATATTTTTTATGGCTACTGCAAAACCTGGCGTCTGGTCTTCAACTTCTAAAATATCTTTGGCTGTTAAATTTTGCTGACCGCTTACCCCAACCAAATTAGTATTTGAATCTTCGCCTATCATTACACTTGTAGATGTCGCGGTATCTTGAACTACTGTTTTTGACTTATTGATATCCAATCGGCCTATTCCGAAACCGATTAAAAAAGCAACGATAGCAATAGCGGCATATTTCTGAAAATTACTGTCTCCACTTTCTTTATTTAGTTTTTGCGACACATTCCCCAATTGGTTTTTAAACGAATCCTCATAAAAAGGATTGTCGCGGTTATCCTTGTTCTTTATGGGATTTTGATTATTGTTGCTCATAAATATGCATAATTACCTATTAATTTAAAATCGCCTACCTTTTATGCAGTGAGTATGGCATATCATGACATTCAGTTCAATATACCCAATATCCCACTTTTATGTTTGTCAAAAGGCTATTTATGTTGTTAAAAATTCCTGGTCGGACAGATACTATCTCTTTCTTCAATCACTTCCTCAACCTTTTTATCATTCAATCCCAAAGTGCGTAACAACGGCTCATTTTTCAAATCTCGGCACAGAATTATCCCGGCCTCTATCAAATTTTTCTTTTCATTCGGGCTTAAAGAACTCAAACTGGTCACCGGATGCATCGCGGTTTCTTCAATCAAATCGTGAAGGTTGCCTTTAGCTGGGTAATTCCAGCCGATAATTTTTAAACCGGAACAAGTAGCGTAACTGATAGCCTTCTCGGTAAATTTTGTATTGGTAATTAAAAGACCTTCATCAAGTTTTCTATTTCGGCCATAAAAAAATTCGCTGTTTGAAATATCGTCAAACCGCGCTTTTACATAAAGCGCCACTTTCAAATCAGATTTCAAACCGAGTTCGTTATGAAATTTTGCTTCGGCCATTACAAGCTCATTATCGTTCCAAGCGACAACATCAATCTCATGCTCAACGCATTTGCCTTTTATAAACTGGTTGTTTTCAGCGTGATAACCGCGCGCTCGGAAAATATCGGCCACAAATTTTTCAAACGGAAAGCCGGACGGGCCGAGCTCGGCTAAAGCTTTTTTTAACGAATATCTGGCTGAAGCCGGCTTTGCCGTCCGGGCAAAAAGCGACAACGCTCTTTCGCGAATGGATGATGTAGGAATACCATCCTTCAACTCTTTGGAAATATGAGCGACAACCTTGTCAGCCACCTCAATTGTGGCGCCGGAATTGATAAGAGACCTCTTTAATTTATCTTCATTAAATAACTCTTTGACCCCATTTAACTTCGTAACAAAAATTTCTTTTTTATTCATAAGAAGATTATACACTAAGATTTGATTTTGATAACCGGCTTCTAGATTATGATTCCCCCGCCTAGACACTCCTCCCCTTTGTAAAACACGACTGATTGCCCTGGCGCAACAATCTGTGGCTCATCAAATTTTACTTTTAATTCCCCATTCTTAACTCCTGATTTCAAATTAACAATGCCTGCCCTCTGTAGTGGTTGGCGGTACCTTACTCTGGCGAGAATTGAATCGCTTTGATTAAATGAAGAAGAAATCAGATTTATATCTCTTATAATAACCTCTTTGGTAGACGTGGGTAAAATTTTGTTTTGTTTAAAATGAGCAATAGTAATTGTATTTTTCTTAATATCTTTGGCAATAATAAAATATGGTTTATCATTTGGTGTTTTCTTTGTTACCATAAAACCATGCCTCTCGCCAATAGTTAAAAAAACTGCTCCGTCATGATAACCGATTTCTTGCCCACTTTCATTAAGAACCTTACCGCGCTTTTTTTCAATGTAATGTGACAAAAAATCTTTCACATCAACCTTGCCCATAAAACACAATCCCTGGCTATCTTTTTTGTCAGCGGTCAATAAGCCGAATTTTTTTGCAAGCTTTCTAACTTCTGGCTTTATCAAATCTCCAATCGGAAAAAACGTTTTAGCTAATTGTTTTTGTGTAATAGTCCACAAAAAATAACTCTGGTCTTTATTATTATCTTTTCCTGCTAATAGCCGAAAGTTGACAGCTGAAAGTTTTTTTACTCGCGCATAGTGCCCCGTTGCCACATAATCCGCGCCTTGTTTCATTGCAAAATCAAAAAAACCTCCGAACTTTATATATTTATTACACATCACGTCTGGGTTCGGTGTCCGACCGGCTTTGTATTCGGCAATCATATAATCAACCACATCCCGCTTGTATTCTTTTTCTAAATCAAGCGTCAAAAAAGGAATACCCAGTCTTACGCAAACTCTCATAGCATCCAGACGATCTTCTTTCCACGTACATTCCAACCAATCAGGTGTCCAAGTTTTAATAAAAACTCCAGTCACGTCATAACCGGCTTTTTTAAGCAGACACGCGGAAACCGACGAGTCCACTCCCCCGCTTAACCCAACAAAAACTTTTTTCTTCATTTTTAATTGACTGGCCATATTTTTGATGATAATGTTTTTCAAAGACAAAAGCAACCATAAAACGTATGCCACACAAAACAAATACCCTTGCTGTCAGACCCGCTCATCATCCGGTCGATCTGGTTATCAGCACCTTCTTAATTCAAAGAAGTGGCCGGCGGGAGTGTGAGTGGGACCAATTCTTAATCTCGCTCATCCGGAAAGTGCAAGAACAAATTTTACTGGACGAAAACGCCACCAAGAGACTGAGAGAGCAGATCCAAAAGCTCAAGGAAAAGTTTATGGAGCCAAATTCTCTTCTTCGGGGCGATCAGTTTTTGGGAACCGGCTCTGCTTGGATAAACAACGGATGTCCAGTTCAAACAGCAGACAGATTAGTATCTCTATTTTTTACCCAACCAAACGCTTGACCCCGTTTGGTTTTTTCTCTTTCATAATTCACAGAAGTCAAACCTCTCTTGAAGTTTGAGGTTTGACTTCTCGGCCTCTTTAATTTGAACTTTGTTTTTTGGAAATTGTTATTTGGAAATTGAAAATTTTATTTGAGATATTTCTCCTTGTTGAACAAATGTTCCTCATAATTTTTAGAATAATGCATCACACCTTCACTGTCGGTCAAATAATACAGATATGGAGTTTTAATAGGCGTAACTGTCGCTAAAATGGCGTCCAGTCCGGGGTTAGTTATTGGAGTCGGTGGCAACCCTTTCCTTGTGTAAGTATTGTAAGGCGAATCGGTCGCCAAATCGGCAGTCACCAACTGAAAAGTATTCTTGCCGTTCACGTAAGAGAAAGCGGCGTCAACCTGAAGAGGCATACCGATTTCAATGCGTTTCCATAAAATTCCAGCGATTGTTCTCCTAACTTCCGTTGATCTTCCCTCTTCTTCCACAATTGAAGCCATTTTTATAACGTCGGCAAGCGGATGACCAAATTTTTTTATTTCGTCTTGAATAGTGGCAATTCTCTTTTCAAAATTGGCCAACATCGCATCTCGCATGGTTTCCGGCGTAGCATCAAACAAAAAATCGTAAGTGTCCGGGAAAAGATAACCTTCGCGACTCTGACTGATTTTTAAAAATTTAGTTTTATCAAAATCTGGAAATTTAGAACTCAAAATATCGGCAATCTGTTCAGCAGAAGTTCCTTCGGGAATAACCACCGTAGTCGGCGCTAAACCGTTTTTATTTTCCACCAAACGTTTGGCGATTGTTAAAACATCTTGCGGACCGTCAAAAATATAATTGCCAGCTTTAACACCTTTGTCTCCACCAAAAAATCTGACGGCAAATCGAAAAAGTAACGGGGATTTGATAACTGCCATCTGCTGAAGTATCCCACTCACTTTCAGAAGAGAAGAACCGGCCGGAATTGAAATAATTTTTCCGCTCGGAAAATCAAGCGGAGCAGATGTTGAAAACCAAAAACAAAAAAAGAAAAAAATGAAAATTATCGCCAGGTAGCGTAAACGATTGGACAACCATCCAAAATTACTTTTCTTATATTTGTCGTAAAAATAATTTTCGTTTTCTTTATTCGTGTTTTTAAAACCATTCATTTTTAAAAATCAAAAATGTAAAAGTTATATTTTTGTTCCCTAAATTTTAACATTTTAAAATGTTATTTTTCATTTTGATATTTACATTTTGCATTTATCTTGGGAGGTTGGCCGGCGGTTCAGATTTCTTTGACAGAATACGCTCCAAAGTAGGCGTCTGGGCCACACCACCCGGGAAGTGAAATATTGTCGCCAACTCCTCGGTCATTAAGATAAACGGCTTAGCATGGAAAAATCTGTAAGGTGGCCAGAAAAATGAACGAAGTTTGTAAGCCTTAAGCATTTCTTTTTCCATAAAATTGCGACGCTTTCTTTTATAATCACGCCATGGTTCGTCCGTATCGGTATACCAACCAAGTTTGAAACCGTTGGAATTATTAGAATTATATTGACGAAAACTGCCGACCATACCGGTAATATGTATCGGATTGAAAACTTCTTTTTTCGCAACATAAAAACCTCTAATAGCAACCTCAAACGGAAGTTTATCCCGACTTCTCTCAAGCGCTTTCATTGTCTCAATTTCTCCTGGAGTCGGATGAGGGAAACCGGGAATTACTTCGCCTTCTTTATTTTTATGTTTAGGTGTCGACTCTTCGCGTATTTTCTCTATCTCTTCGTCAATCTCCACCTTCCAGTCGTCTTTCAGTTTAAATAAATTAAAAAGCGTCTTGAAACTGAAAAACTCGGCATCTATTAATTTTTCTTTTCGGTGACACTGCATAAGAATCTGAATCCAGGCCTGTTCCCCTTTCTTAAGCGAACCCAGATATTCAAGGACAGAAGTCATCGGGTCAATTTTGTATTCTTCTTTCAAATCAGGCTTGTCCAAACCGTAATCAACATAAGTCTTGATTGGGTAAACATCCGGTCTTTCAAGTTTGAAATAAGTGCCCCAAAGCGGCAATTCCTCCGGATCATGATAAACTGATTTTGTATAATCTTCCGCTTCGTGAATTTCAATATTCGGATATTGAGCGTAAAGCTGGGCTTCAATAAGATTGCGCCATTTTTTCCAACACCAAATATAAAAGTGAACCTTGCCGTCTATTGAAGCGATTTCCATTGAAAACCAAGCGCGAATTTTCCCCTGCCAAAAAGCTTCAATCATATGAACCGAACCGGTGTGATATAAAGAAGTAAAAAAAATCTCCATCGCGAGGGGTGAGCGATTTGTTTCTTTTGGAATTTTAATTTCAAGCAAAACCGAACCTTCTTTCCTTATATAATCGGCGCGAATGTACTCCATGTAATATTCAAATAGAACTTTGAATAAAACTATAGGGACAAGAAACGGCCAAACAATCCTGACGATGTTTCTTAAAATTTCATTGGTAAAAATTCCCCGCCAAATAATTCCGCCAAAAAAATAGAAAACGATAACTACTCCAATAAAACCGAGCCAGGTGAAAAGCCACGGCAAAAATCTTTCCCGATCACCGGGCTCAATTATGTTCTGAAGTAGATCTGCTAAATCAGAAAAGATTTTGTTCATATTTACATTATAACACTTGGGTCGGGAATAAAAAAAGACCCGCCGAAGCGAGCCTAGCTTGAAACCGGTGCTGGTTGAACGGGAGAAATATTGGCGAGTTCATCGGCAAAGGACTTCCGAAGCTCATCCAAAATTTTCGGCGGGTCTGTGTCATAATTGCACACAACAATCACACCCTCCGTAATACAGACAGACATCGAAACCCCTTTCAAAGAATACCTCACAAAATTCAAAACCTTTTCAGGTTGATTCTTGAGGAATGTCAAAAATTCCCGTCTTTGCTCTTTAGACCCAGACCGCACCAAATCCGTGTAGTATCTTGCGAGACTTGCGAGGTTGCTGTCCATATCGTTTCCTCTATTTGTTGAGCCTGCAATAAGGTTACACAATAATAATATGTCAAGTTTTATTCGTAGTCTTAACCTAAAACCCTTCGCGACTATTGTCGCGAAGGGTTTTAGGTTAAATGTAAAAATTTAAATGTACGCCATTACAATCTTAGACTGCCACCGCTGAATATTTTCCATCCTTGTCTTTCTTGAAATACTTAGGATTTTGCAAATTTACAACAATGGTGTTCTCTTTGACGTAACGTTCTTTCAAAACCTTATCGACAATTTCATTTTTGGTCAGCGAACCGTTTTTATCCAAAACTTTTCTTATGACATCTTTCACAACACCCGACATATAACCCCACTCGGCCAAAGCATACAAACCTCTGCCGACAAGCACAAAACGCGGATCTTTGATAAGTTCGTTATGAGTAGTGGCGACGTGAGCTTTTTTGCCAAAAAGTTTCTCAATTGATTTCGCCACTTCTCTGAAATGAATCGGCGAACCGTGTTTGCGTAGCACAAGAAAAGCGTAATCACGAATTCCTTTGGCGTGAATATTTGGCGAAGAAATCAAACCCCACTCACCGAGTGGATTCTTGCCGATTGTTTTTGAAATTGAAAGCCAGCGTCGGATTACATCTTCTTTTTTATAATGGTCGGAAACATCTTCAACATGAGTCAAAAACTGGGCAATGATATCCAATTCTGAAACTAAATTATCGTCATTCAAATTCTCATATAATTTCTTGAGAGCTTTGTGGACTTTTTCCGCCAACTGATCGCTTATATACCAACGGTGTTTAAAATGGTCATCTTCTTTTTCTTTTTTGAAAGCGTCGCCTAAAACAAGAAGAAAATGAACGCTATTCTGAATGCTTTTATCGCTAGAAATATGGCTAAGGAGATCTTCTTCAGCAATAATACCGCCGAGCGATTCCAAAAGATTTTCCAGTTCGTCAAAGGTTTCTTTTTCTTTATTGAATTGTTCAGACTTTTTTATGCTATGAATGGCATAATTCTCTATTTGTCTCACTCGTTCTCGAGTAATGCTATATCTCTTTCCTATAGATTCCAAAGTGAGTTTAACAGGGTCTTTACCTAGACCAAACCTGCCAGTAAGAACGTCGCAGGCGCGTTCCGGCAGAACACCTAAAAGACGCTTAACGACTTGTTTTGGTTTTCCATTGATCGAGGTTTTTGCACTCATGTTATTTTTTGACGAATTTAATTAATAATTTATTGAGTATGTTTTATCATCATCATTAATAATAGTCAAGTCGCCACACTTGTCAAGCCCGGTAGCAGATTTTGGTTTCGCGCCTATGGCGCAAACGACTATGTCAACGCTAAAATTCACTACCATGCAAGGTGCACTTTTAGCGGTGTTACACCACCAAATTCACTAATCGGCCTTTCACAAAAATTTCTTTCCTAATAGATTTATTTTCTAACCATTTTTTAATTTCCGGCAGAGTTTTGGCTTTTTCTATCGCATCCGATTCGGCAATATCCAGACTAGCCGAAAATTGGCCACGCACTTTTCCGTTTACCTGAACAATAATTGTAACCACATCTTCAACAATTTTCGTCGAGTCAAACTCCGGCCATTTTTCGGACGAAAGTAGACCTTTGTGACTAAGGTTTTGCCATAATTCCTCGGCAATATGGGGCGCAAATGGTGACAAAACTTTTATATACATCTCAAATAATTCTTTTGGCACCAACTCGGATGAATCCATTTCATTGGCGCAAATCATTAAAGAACTAATGGCAGTATTGAAATGCATTGATTCAATATCTTCCCCCACTTTTTTGATTGTTTTATGCGCCAAATTTTCCAGTTTTGAATTTTGAATTTCACTTTTTACTTTTTCCTTTTGACTTTTTACTTTCTCGCCGATACGCCAAACTTTTTCAAGAAACCGGCTTGTTCCAACAAGTCCGTCTGTATTCCAAGCAATCGCCTGGTCAAACGGCCCCATAAACATTTCGTAAACGCGTAAAGAGTCCGCGCCAAAACGTTTTACCAAATCATCGGGATTAATCACGTTGCCTTTTGATTTTGACATTTTCACTCCCCCTTCAGCCAAAATCAAACCGTGCGAAGTACGCTTCTGATACGGTTCGCTAGTTGGAACAAGCCCCAAATCAAACAAAAACTTGTGCCAGAAGCGCGAATACAACAAGTGTAAAGTTGTGTGCTCCATTCCACCGTTGTACCAATCAACAGGAGAAACCTTTAACTCATCACTTTTTACTTTTAGTTGTTCAGAAGCGCCACACCAATAGTCCAATTTCTCTTTACCAACAAAAGTCTTGTTATTATGAGGATCGATGTAACGCAAATAATACCAACTTGAACCTGCCCAATTCGGCATCGTATCAGTCTCGCGACGCGCCGGCCCTCCGCAAACAGGACATTTCGTGTTGACCCATTTTTTAATTCCCGCAAGTGGTGATTCGCCAGAATCAGTCGGCTGATATTTCTCAACCTTGGGCAATTCCACCGGCAAATCTTTTTCGGGAATAGGAATGATCCCATCATTTTTTGATTCCAAAAATAATTCTAAAAGTTCTGGAATAAATTTACCATCAAAATGTCCGAATTTTTTCCATTCTTTAAAATTCCAATTCCTCGGTAAGTTTTCGTGAGTACTTTTAGGAATCCACGGGTCATCGTCAGAAAGAATTAGAGTAACTTGTTCTACAAATTTATTGACATTTTCCAAAACAATCGGTTCTTCCCAAAATTTTTTCAAAGAATCAATATCTGAATTCTTCCACTCTGTTCTAAATTTATCCCAATTTCTTTTTTCCAGTGTACCAATAGTCGAACCGACCAAATAAAGATGTTTTATCCTTTTTTTTTCTTTCAAAAGTAAATGCAAAGCCGCTTTGCTTCCCAAACTATGTCCAATGATTATGTCATTTGGTCCGAAATCTTTCACAAGAGGCATCAATTCTTTCATCCATTGTTCCAAATTGGGATGATCAGCCGTAGTCATCATCGGCGTCATGACTTCAAAACCCCGCTTCTCCAATTCAGTTTTCATCCACGGAAACCAATTGCCGTCCGCCCTTCCCTCAAAACCGTGAATCATCAAAACTTTTTGTTTTACATTTTTACAATGTTCACAAAACACAACCGGAATCGGCTCGCCCCAATAATGTTGGCGGGAAAATACCCAGTCGCGGAGTTTGAATTTTGTAACTTTCTTCCCGCCAACAAATTCTGTAATCGCTTGTTTAGCTTCCTCACTTTTCATTCCGTTGAAATCGCCGATAAGTTCACGCCATGAATATCTGTGTCCTTCGGGAGTAAGAAAATTTTCCACTTCGCTTCTGGTTAGCCAAACGACTTCATGCTTTGCCTTTTCATCTCCAGAAACATCAGCCATCTCCTCATTTTTCAACTCAAAATAAAGATTGTGAAAATGGGCGAAACGATTTTCGTTTTTCGGCACGTGAAAAAACTTGCTGTGCGTTCTGCCAAGCTCTTTTTTCAAGACAGGATTTTTGTAACCGGTTTCTTCCAAAATCTCAGCGATAGCAGCCTGCTCCGGTGTCTGGCCTTTTTCCACCCCACCTGTTATAAAAGTTTGCCACTCCACCTTTTTCCATTTCAAGCCGAGATACTTATCTTCTGACCAATGTTTAACGATAGCGGTAATCGCCTCCCTTTCCACAAATGACAAATCTTTTCTAATTGCCCCGGGTTCGGTGTACTGCTCAAAACAAACTTCATTAGCAACCTTTGGCATATTGGAGTTAGTTAAAATACCATCACCTACAAAACAATCAGTCCAACTTGAAGACAGATTCTGATAAATCTTTTCAAGTATTGCTATTTTAGGTATCAAAAAAACAACACCGTTCAATTTTTTTTCTTCAAAAACTTCCCGAGAACCCCAAATAAACTTTCTGTCGGTAACGTTGTCAAAATATTCACCATCTTTCTCCTCAAGTAAAAACATATCCAACCATACGCCCGCATCATCTTTCCACAACGAAATATGATTCTTCCAAGAATGCTTGCCCTTTTCATTACCGCGGTTACCCTCTTTATATTTGAAATCCTTTTCAACTAAGTAATCCTTCACCCAATCCCAACCATTTTTATAGACAAAAATATCTACATCTGAATGAACACCAAACCGATCTTTGGTTAAAGCGCTTCTGGCCATACCACCAACCAAAACCATAGTGAAGGCATTTTTTCGGCTTAACAAAAAAAGCTCTTCTGCAAATTTTCTGTTTTTCTCTTGATCCATATCTGCAAAGTC
>JAKAHN010000016.1 GCA_021814895.1 bacterium | reverse complement strand
AACGACCGTATCGCCTGGAGTATGGTCCGAATAACCGATAATCGTATTAAAGGCTTCTTTATACACATTCATCACTTTCAAATTGGCGCTTTCAATCTTTGAAGGATAATTTGTGATGCACTGGAGGAGAGCGAAATCCTTATTGCCTGTTTTTCTTATTACCTCAACCGCTTCGCTGACTTCGGCCAAAGTACTGGCGCCAGTCGCCAAAATGACCGGCCTGCCTTTACGAGCAATATACTCAAGCATCTCATGCCAAGTAATATCACCCGAACCGATTTTGTAAAAGTTAACGCCAAGCTTATCCATCAAATCAACCGCTTCGTAATCATAAGGCGACGAAGAAACCTCAATGCCGATTTTATGGCAATAATCAAAAAACTCCTTATGCCAGTCTCTTGGAAATTCCGCATCTTTAAAAACTTGGTCGATCGGTTTTTTCCAAGAGCCGTGAACACCCTTTAATTTCATTGACGCGAAACCTTTTCCGGAAACAATTTTATCAGACTTAAAACTCTGGATTTTTACCACATCACCGCCGGATTCTTTGACCGCCAAAGCCAATTTTTTGGCCTTTTCCAAATCGCCGTCAAAATTCGCCCCTATATCGGCAATAATAAAAGCCGGCTGATTTTCTCCTACCCATCTTTTACCAACCTTGAAAGATTTAGAAAAAAAGCGGTTGTTCATTTTAAATTATTTTGATATTTGAGTCTTGATAATACTGACAATCTTTTGAAATTTTTCTTTGGTCAACCAATCCTTGTTTGTATCGCTGGTAAATTCAAAATCATCTCTTACTTTCTTGCCGGTTTTAAGCAAATTGGCGTATCTTTTTTTGCTGTTAAAAAATTCCTCATGTTCCGGCAAAACGGCAAAATATTTTTCCAGCTCCAAGGCGTGTCTGGATTCTTCTTTTGTAAGTAAAACTTCATGCATCTTCTCTCCTGGACGAATACCGATAATTTTTCTTTTTGCATTCGGCGCCAAAACATCAAACAAATCGGTGAGCTTCATACTTGAAATTTTCGGCACGAATATTTCTCCGCCGTTCATATTTTTCAAAGCAAACAAAACCAATTCAAAACTCTGCTCCAGATTTATCCAAAAACGAGTCATTGATTCATGAGTGATATGAATCGTTTCCAGATTATCTTTTTTAAGAATTTTTTCTATGACACTGCCCCGGCTCCCCATGACATTGCCGTATCGAACAACGCTGAATTTTGTCCTGCCGGCGGAATAAACATTGCCGGAGACAAAAAGTTTCTCGGCGCAAAGTTTTGTCGCCCCGTAAAGATTTGCCGGTTGCGCAGCCTTATCGGTTGAAATGAGCAAAACCTTATCAACATTGTTGTTAATCGCTTCCTCAATGACATTTTGACTGCCGTTTACATTTGTTTTAATCGCTTCAAACGGGTTGAATTCCAAAGTCGGAACCTGTTTTAAGGCCGCCGCATGGACAATGATATCCACGCCCTCAAAAGCTCTGGCCAATCTTGACCTGTCTCTAACGTCGCCGATAAAAAATCTCACCCTTTTATCACCGCCGATCTCGTCGGACAGTTGCATCTGTTTGAATTCATCCCGGCTGAAAATTATCAGTTTTTTGAGCGAAGCATTTTGCAAAAGATGCTTAGCAAAATTTCTGCCGAAAGAGCCTGTACCGCCGGTAATCAATATTGTCTTGTTTTTAAATATATCCATAATTCAGTTCATCATCTCAAAAAAACGGCATAATATCAAGCCCTTGTAGCAACTCTTCATAACTTGATTAAGTAAGATAAAGAAACAAAATAAGGCTTTATGATCTTTTAGAAAAGTCCAAACAACCATCTGAAATGGGTATAATGAAATGAAAAAAAATTTATGTAACCAAAATTATCGGTTGCGAACACACAAAAGATTGACCGCGCTGTCCGCATCGTTCTCTGGAATGCTAGACAAAAGTTCATTTCTGTTTACAGGAATAAGTTTTTTTTGGCTCTCATCAATAATTGAATACGTGAATTTATTCCGTTCCAAAATATCAATAACTTCACCTGCGCTTGTTCCGGCCCGAAGCAGTTTTTGCGGCCAAAACTCCATAGCCATCTTAAGATTCTTGCTTTTGTCTAAAATACTTGTCATACCCCGCAAGGCAAGACATTCGGCCCCCTGAATATCCATTTTTATAAAATTAACTTTTCCATGCATTGAAGTCGGCAAAACAGAATCGAGAGTCTCTAGTTTTATAGGCATTGTCTCAAATCCGCGCGATGGAAAAATACGATTATCACCTTTGTTGTAAGTATTGCTGTAGAGTGTTGACTCTCCTTTGTGATCCGATAATGCGTAAGACGAAAGAGTTGTATTAGTGTATCCGTTGACAGCAATATTTTTCTTAAGTAATTTAAAATTCCGAGGTTCTGGCTCAAAAGCCCAAATTTGCCCTTGCGGGCCTATTTTTTGAGCGATCAAAAGAGTGTAATAACCAATATTTGCTCCAAGATCCATCACGACATCATCTTTTTTAATCATACCCAACACTATCTCTGTCTCATACGACTCAAACGTGTTCGTTATGAGAGGTTCGTACATAGTAAAATCTAATGTGTTCAGGTACATTAGATGTCCGCGGACATTCGCTGAACGAGATTTTATAAGACTCAGACCTTTTCTGACAATCTTAAAACGGCGCAAGCCAAGCCCCTTAAGTGGCGCGAGCAAGTTCGTTGCAATTCTATATACTTTTATTTTTATACTCTCTTTGGTTGTCATAACAAAGTTTATAATTAAATTTCTTCGGCTCGTAAGTAACTTCCTTTCATGACTGTCGTGGCGCTCCCACTCGACGTGACTTGAGCCCATTTAAGTTGAAAATCGCCTGACGTGCTACCTGTCTTAACAGTACCTTTTATATGTATTGAAGTTGGGGTATTGGCGGGAAGATTAATACGATTACTTGTCTCTCCGGACATTAGCACCATTTCGTTGACATCATTTGTGTAACCTATTGCTACATCCACTCCAGTTTGACCAAAAAAGCTAATAGCAATATCAGGAGTTGCACTCGTTGATGAAGCAAAAACTACTCCATCTACGATATATTCTTTATTGGCAGCCAAACTTAGTTTAAGTTCGTCGTCATTTTGAGGTGTAGTAGAATTCGCAACTGATTCGTTTGATGACTTACGAACACGTAGAGATTCACTGAAACCCGCAAAAGGAGTACTCGCAGAAAATGCGGCGCTTCCATTGTTCGTTAGTGTATTACTATTACCAGTTAAATCAGTCAGACCATTATTCAATTTCCAGTATGCAACCAGTCCGGATTCGTTCCCATTGAGTTCTCGGGACATATCATCAGAAACTTCTGTACCACTTCTGAAAATATTCCAAACTCGAACATCATCTATTAACCCATCAAAGTATCCACGGTCTGAAGAATTATTACCATTGTAAGCACCAACATCAAATTCCGCAGAACTATTGTTAATATATGTAGGTAAACCTGTGCCAGTTCCTTGAGAAATACCGTTTACAAATAGCTCGGCCAACCCAGCGCTAGCATCATAAGCAATTGCTAAGTGATACCATGTTGACGTAGAGGGTGTCCATGACCAAATTTTTGAGGTAGCGTCAGTGCCATTACTAGAAAGAATTAATATCAGTTGATTGTTATAAAAATATACATCATATGCTCTCTGATTGTTGTCATAACGATATTTTGAAATAATGTGCCTCTCATTTGAAGTAGAAGAAAAATTTACCCACGCTTCAATTGTCATATCCCCGGTAATATCTAAACCAGTCTGGTCCCCGTCTAAAATAGAAAGGTATTGACTTGATGAAGAACTTAATTCTATAGAATTCGTATTGGCAGCAAATGCAACACTATAAAGACTGGTGAAGATTACTGTTGTAGCAAGCACGAGCAATGACATAAAAATATTTTTAAAACTTTCAAGGAGTACTTTCATGTTTTATATGTTAATAATAAAACTTAAACGAGAGTTCTAGTATACCGCGTAGCTAAACCGTAGGCAAGGAAATTTTTTCTATTGCACTTTTAATCACCTTAAACATATTACTAGCATTATCTTCATCGGTAATCTTTGAAACCTGTCTTCCATAGTTATCATTAAAACCTTCAAAACTTGTCTTATCCAAAAGAACTGAATAATTCAGCATTTTTTGCATATCAGCTCTGTATCCATTTTCTATCTTTTCAAAAACATCTCTGCAATCATTAACGCTTTGGACCCTAAAAACCCCCGGCGCTTGCATAAACCAGGAATAACCGAAAATCAAAGCCGGCTTGCCTCGGAGAATCGCTTCCCAACCGGGAATACCTGTGACAGTTGCTACTGCCTGTGAATTTTTTATCAATTCATAATTATTTGTAGAGACCGGCACAATTCTGGCATTTTTTAATTTAATAATTTCCTCGTAATAACCCGGATATCTGTAGCCTGTATAATCCGAGCCGTGCGGTTTCCATTGACTTGGATGCTCTTTCACGTACAAAAGCCATCCTTCCGGCAAAGCATGGGATAGGGTTTTTACCATCAACAATTGGTCTACAAAATAACCGCCCTGAGGGGAAGTCGTTCTCTCCGGCTGAAAATGCAATGGCACATAAATAAACTTCTTTCCAAAATCGGGCGGAGTCTCAAGTTTCTTGTAATCTTTTATGACGTTAGATTTGAAAAGTTTAAAAAATCTTTTTACCGCCCGTTCAAAAATGGTGCCGTCTTTGACAAAAGCCCATCTGGCCTTAGTTAATCTCCTAAATTTGTTCCAACCGCTGTGTTCTTTATTGTAACCGCTTACATAAAGGGGCGTTTCGTCTTTGCCGGAAATCTGCTTTTTGTAATATTCGCGAGTATAATCGCTTAAATCTTCCAAGCGATAATCTTCGGAAAAATTATTTTTCTTTGCCTCTGCCAAAACATCATTGCCAAACTTATAGTCATGGAAAAGAATCAGCCGACCGTAATCAAAAATGTTTTCAAACATTATTGTTTTCACGCCGTAATCTTTGGCAAGCGCGTAGACCACGAAAGAATATACTTCATGCGGAACATCGGAAAAAATTATCAAATCCGGTTTGAATTTTTCAAAAACACCCCGCCAGTAACGCATTAAATCAAAATAAAAATCTCGTTTTTGGTTTACGCTCCAAAGCTCAAACTTCTTTTCCATCATCGTCAAAATTTCCGCCTCCGTCTCGGAAAATTTTATCAACGACTCTTGGCTTAGCGGCTCAAAATCAGAATCGTCAATCCCCGATGCGGGTTTCCCATCAAGAGCGTCTCTGTAGTTATGAAAAACTGTGTTAGGAAATTCGTTTTTATTGATTTGAAAAACATGTTCCATCCGCACCCAATAGGAAATGTGATGCGTTTTTTGAAGCTCTTTGACGATATTGATTTGCTCGGGCCTGACATGTCCCAATCCTAAAATAAACAGATTCATAGATTTTTAATTTTCACTCAAATTGTTAACTTTGTAAAAATAAGAATTTCGGTCTTTTAACAAATCGTCCGGTTTGCCGATTTCCTTAATTTTACCATTTTCCAAAACCGCCAGCTTATCAACGGAAGAAATTGTTGAGAGCCTGTGGGCGATTATAATAACGGTCGTTTTACCTCGCAAATTATCAATCACTTCTTTAATGGCAAGTTCAGATTCTCCGTCCAAAGAACTGGTTGCTTCATCTAAAACCAAAAGTTGCGGTTTGGTCGCCAAAATACGGGCTAAAATTATTCTCTGTCTCTGTCCACCAGATAGAAACACTCCTCTGTCGCCTACTATAGTGTTATAGCCGTCCGGAAGGGACATTATAAAATCATGTAAATTTACCAGCTTGGCCGACTCAATCGCGCCTTCTTCACTGACCGCTTTATTATAGAAAATAATATTGTTTTTTATCGTATCATTGAGTATAAAAATATCTTGAGCGACATAACCGATATTGCCCCTCCAGTCATCAAGGTTGATTTCATTTATATTTTTCCCGTCAATCTTTATTTCGCCCTTATCCGGCTCATAAAGACGCAATAATAAATCTACTATCGTTGTCTTGCCTGCGCCCGACGGGCCGATAATCCCCACCATTTCGCCCTTTTTTATAGACAAGTTAAAATCGGCAACAACTTCGCCTCTCTCAGGATAAGAAAAAAATATATTTTCAAACGACAGTTCCCTTTCAAAATTAAACACTGACCCGAAATTTTTCTTTTCGGCATTTCTTTTGGCCTCATCCATATAAATCACAGCCTTGTCTAAATATGGAACCATGGAACTAATAGCGTGAACCTGCACCTGCACAGCTTGAACCTGGACAAAAATTTGATTGATGGCGTAAACAATCACAGCAAATGTGGCAAAGTTGAATCCGGGCGACCTGTACATATAGACAAAAACCAAGGCTACGAAACCAAGTCCTACGAATTGAATGAGCATGTTTGTTACCCCCCTAACAACCATCATTTTGATAAATAATTGTCTGATATTATCAAAAATATTCAACGCTTTCGCCGAAACATATTCTTCAATCGCCATAGATTTTATGGCTTTCATTCCGCCAACATGCTGACTGGTAAAATGGGCCAGCCCGCGATTAATTTTTTCCGCCTTTGTTGATAAAATTTTATTTTTTACAAAAAGCGGTTTGAAAAATATGGAAGTTGCCAAGCCAACCACAATAGTCAAAAGGGCCGCCCAAGAAGAAATGTTCACCGCGATTACCGTGTAGATAACGGTTTTCGTAAAAATAAGCATCACGGTCGAAAAATAACCGAAAAATTGAGAGGTGTTGGTGGTATTGGTAATTAGCAGTTGATCCAAGTGCCCAACTTTTTGTTTTGACAAAAACGGCCATCGAGAAAACACTGTCAGCGAAAACAGGTCACGACGCATATTTTTTTCATAACCAAAAACTATTCTGGCAGTAATATATTGGATGAAAAACAAAACCACAATTCTTAAAACGAATAGCGCTCCTATAAATAAAATGAGCGTTCGGAATGTATAAGAAAGGCCAATAAAATTAAAAGCGGCTTCTATGAATTTTGTAATGGAATCCGTAGCGCTGCCCGCTTGGCCGTTAACAAAAGAGAAAACCGGTATTATTGAACTTATGCCCACGCCTTCCAGCAAACTGCTGAAAAAACTTAAACCGGCAATCGCCACAAGACTCCATTTATAATTACCAAAGGCTTTTTTGAAAAGAGTATACCAATTTAAGACCTGGCCGATTCCAAATAGATTTGATAAATATGGCATAAATTGACTTGCTAAGATTTTATAAGTATCATTCACTATACCTTTATAACTGCAATAAATCAAGATTATAAAATGAAAGCTTGTCTAATTTTCCAACGTCGTTTTACTCCTGTGGCTCATAAAATCGCCAAAGAATTAAAACGGAAATACGGTATAAAAGAATTTTGCGGTTATGTTTATCTCCGAACCGGTTATGATTTTTTAAAAAAACAAAAAGATATAAACTACTCCGCTTTGATTTTGGATGAAGAAATTCAAAAACAATATAAAAACACAAAAATTGATTGGGGGGATCTCAATAAAATTGAGAAAGAATACGGCATACCTTATCTTTGGCCGTTTTTATCAGTTGATAGAATTATAAGATACGGTATGGGTATTCGCGAATATCCATACGACACCCCGCCCTACAGCCATGAAGAAATGGCTGTGATGTTACAGCTAACGGCAAAAACCATTATTGATTTTTTGGATGCGGAAAAACCCGATTTTATTTTTCTGCCCACAGTCAGCGCTATGGGAAATTTTTTGATCTACCATATTGCAAAGAAAAAAGGAATAAAAGTATTGGTTGGAGCGGAAACCAGAATAGGCCAGGGGTATATTTTAAGCCAAGATTATAAAAATTTCAGTTACGCCGAAGAGCTGTTTAAAAAACAATATCAAAAAACCGACGCAGTGGGGCCTAAACAAATTACAGAAGCAAAAAAATATATCAGCGAGTTCCGGAACAAGCCAGAACCTTATTTATATGTAATGGGGAGTTTAAAAAATTCCGGCAGATGGCAAAACATCGTGCGAATTTTTAATCCTGTACGCATCTTTTTATCAATCAAATGGCTTGGCACTCTTTTTGTCAGAAATATGTTTGTTAAAAAACAGAAAGATTACACCGACGAATCTATTTTAGCTTTTACCATAGACAGGGTTAAAAGAAAAATCCGGACTCTTTGGGGATTCAGTGATCTTTGGGAGAAATATAATGAAAAAGAAAATTTCGCTTATTACGCCCTCCACTTTGAACCTGAGTTGGCAATTTTGGCATTGGCGCCATATTGGACCGACCAATTAAATTTGATAAAACAAATCTCCCAATCCTTGCCTATCAGCTTCAAACTATATGTAAAAGAACATCCGGCAATGATAGGATTCAGACCAAGACAATATTACAAAGAATTAAAAAAAATTCCGAATGTAAAATTGATACATCCAAACTTTGATTCTTACCGGATCATTAAGGACAGCAAAATCGTCTACACTATTACCGGTACGGCAGGTTGGGAAGCTTTGATGTTCAAAAAACCGGTTATAACCTTCGGCGATGTTTTCTATAACGCTCTATCAATGTCAAAAAAATGTCTGGAGGTCGCACAACTGCCTTATATGACAAAACAAATGTTAGAAAATTTTAAATACGACGAAATAGAGCTGGAATATTTCATAAGCGCTTTAATGGAAGAATCTGCAGAAATAAAACTCCATGAAATCTGGGAAAAAGGAATTGAGCCGAAGACTGAGGTTGAAAAAATATCATTATTTTGCGATTTATTGGCAGACAAATTGAATTTAAAACCTCTTTAACTAAAATGGGACAAACCAACAAACTTATAGCCCTGCTAAAGAAAATTTACAAAAAAACAGTTAGTTTTAAATTGCTTGATAAAATAGTAAAAAAAACAATCGAGGGCTTGGTGGAGACTTTCGTCCAACTTAAAAGATTTTATTTCCCAAAAAAATTCCCCTGGGATTGGAAACTGGATATGCTAATAGAAAACTATGAAAAAAACACCGTTAATTACTTCAAAAATAATATCAAACCGGGTATGACGGTGGCTGATGTCGGCGCTCATGTTGGATATTACACTGTAATTTTTTCAAGATTGGTTGGACCAACTGGGAAAGTGCTCGCCTTTGAACCGGATAAAGAAAACTTCAGTTTATTAGAAAAAAACACTTCCCGACTTAAAAATGTTGAGCGGTACGAAAACGCGATATCCGATAAAAACGGCTCGGTTGATTTCTTCAAAGTTATTGGTAGCACCGGCTGTCATAGCGTCGTTACCCCACACGCCGAAAGTGAGAAAGAATCCGTCCAATCGATTACTCTTGATTCATTTGTGGAAAAAAACACAATTAAAAAAATTGATTTCTTAAAGATTGACATTGAGGGGGCCGAACCGCTAGCGCTTAAGGGTATGCAAAAACTTATCGGGAACTCTGAAAATATCTCTATCGTCTCAGAACTAAATCCGGATTCTTTGGCCCAATTAGGCGAAACCCCCGATAGTTTTTTCAATGGAATTGCTGAACAAAAACTAAAAGTTTACAAAATCGGCAAAAACGGGAATATTACGGAGATCAACAAAAATGATATGGCGAACCTTGAAATGTACCAAGCAAAAAAACTATATACCAATATATTACTGAAAAAATAATATGCGAATAGCAATACTTTCGCTTCATTACAACCCAATAACCGGAGCAGGACTTCACCAAGTACTAAAAATGTTTTTGGTTTTTTTTGCCAGTGCCGGGCATCAGACGACACTATTCACGGCCCTCTCCGACAACAACGTCTTGCCGAGAGATAAAGCATATACTGTGATAGAAAAACACTTGGGCGGATCATTTTTGCAAACTCAAAAAAATGTCGCCAAGCTACTTCTTGCAGAAGAAAACAATTTTGATATTTATTTTATATGCGGACCGGCCCTCCTTTGGGCCGGAGGAATGTACAGAAAACACGGTGGCAAAAACCCAACCGTTGTCTTTGTGAATAACTACACCTCGGCAATGTGGCGGATATCGTTAAAGGGGCGCGAGGGGTCAATTCTTTTCCACATCAAAAAATATCTCTGGGAAAAAACAGTTGGCTTGTCTTTGACAAAATATTTGGACGCTTTTATATACGATTCTCCGATAATCGGCAAACTTTACGAGCAATTTGGCTACCCAAAATCAAAATCTAAACTTTTATCTGAACCGATTGAGCTTCAAAATAATGCCTTAAATCCAAACAAAGGAAAAGTTAACAGTAGATTTAAGGCACTTTTTGTCGGACGCTTAATAAAAGAAAAAGGAGTAGATATTCTTCTCAGGGCTATGCTTTTATTGAGGGACAATAAAGAAATCCAACTAGATATAGTCGGCGACGGTCCGGGAAAAGAATGGATA
>JAKAHN010000015.1 GCA_021814895.1 bacterium | reverse complement strand
CCTCGCGACAAGCATCCATTTTTTCTAGGTACTCAATTTCATCCGGAATTTCAAGCCCATCCGCTTTCTCCACATCCGCTTTTTACCGCATTTTTTAAGGCGGTTATTGAGAAGAGTAAAAAGAATAAGTAACGAATTCTAAATTATATAAAAAATAGAAATGGAGGAAAATAAATTAGAACAAATAAAAAATGTAAAACTGGGCGAGACCCTTAGAGACGCATTTCCCGGTAGACAAGCTCAATATTTGGTTAGATATTTTTGATAAGGCATATGCCTTAAAACAAGATACTGAATTTTTAGGGGAAGGTTTGAATGTGATGGGGAGTTGTGGTGATTATAATTCAATGCAGATTGCTGAAAATGATTTACCGGAAGCTATTAGAAGATTGAAAGAATCTTTACAAAAAGATAGAGGTAATGACGATAAGGAAACATTTGACGGCAAGGTTGATGTAAATTTGTTACCCCCGTTCGCCAGAGGAGAATAATATAAAATTCATGACCACATCTGTAGGTATAGGGTTAGCGTTCGTGGCGATGCTCTGTTGGGGCTTCGGCGATTTTTTGATCCAAAAATCAACGAGGAAGATAGGCGATTGGGAAACGCTTTTTATAATTTGCGGTTTTGGGGCGTTAGTTTTATTACCTTTTGTCTGGCGAGATATTCCTGCGGTAATTTCCAATCCTGCTAGCAAGAGTTTTTTTATTTTATTGGCTTGCTCGGTTGTTCTTTTTATTGCTGCTCTTTTGGACTTTGAGGCGCTAAAAAAAGGAAAACTTGCGGTTGTTGAACCAATTTGGTCGTTTGAAATTCCGGCCGCGGCGTTACTAGCTTTTTTTATTCTCGGCGAACGAATAAGTTGGTTGCAAATTGTTTTGATTGCTTTGCTTATCGCTGGGTTGATAGCCGTTTCTTTTCACAAGGTTAAATCATCTCTTAAGAGATTGCTTATGGAAAAAGGAGTAATTCTCGCGCTTGTCGCGGCAATCGTAATGGGTGTGGCAAATTTTTTAGTGGGTTGGGGCGCGAGGGTTACAGATCCGCTGATGGTAAATTTCTTTTTGAATGTTTTTATTACAGCGGTTACGGCAGTTTATCTTATTGCCAAGGGAAAATTTAGCAAAACAATTCGTGACGCGGTTTTTTACAGAGGCGTCCTTTTGCCGATGTCCATCTTAGATAATACTGCTTGGGTCGCCTTTGCTTTCTCAATGAGTTTGGCGCCGATTGCCGTAGCAGTGGCGCTTTCTGAAAGTTATATTATTGTGGCAGTGATTCTCGGTCTTGCTATAAACAAAGAAAGAATTCAATTCCACCAAAAGAGCGGATTGGTTTTGGCAATTTTTTCAGCTATTATCCTTGCGACTATTACGGGAGCTTCTTAAGGTATAATATGTTTATGGATTTTCCAAAAAATCGAGGGTTTTTTACACTTATCAGTATGTTGTTAGCGATTGTCATAATTGCTGTTTGGATGACATTGGTTATGCCGAAATATCTTAATAAGACTGGTGATAATAATGATGATTTTTCTCAAGGAACTATTATCGATTCGGCTACCGGCGCTGTAATTTCTGATCCGCGTGGCGCTATTCAGAAAGCCAAAGACGCAAAGAAAATTATTGAGACTCCTATTGATGGTAACAATGGCGACTATTAAAATGTTTAAGTAGTGTTTTTAAGTTGGTTTTAATACGCGAAGATAAAACCACGCTTTAATTTTATAGTGTATAATTAGCCGTTATGGAAGAGCCGAAAAAGGAAGTTTATATACGGGATTTTTTTAAGGCAGGGGTGATTCTTAAAGGAGTTAACGGCTTACTGGAAATTTTCGTCGGCGCGCTTTTATTATTTTCCGGCACCTTAACCGGAGTGGCTGATTTTTTCATTCAAAACGAATTGGTTGAAGACCCTCACGATTTTGTGGCTAATTTTTTTCAGAATGTTCTACCGCTTCTTTCGGCCAAGGTCGCTCTATTTGGCGCGATTTATTTGATAAGCCACGGACTTATTAAGGTTTTTTTAATTTTCCATCTTTTAAAAAACAAACTTTGGTCTTATCCCGCTTCAATCGTTTTTTTGTTTCTATTTATCGTATATCAACTTTACAGATTTATTCTTACTGGTTCAATTTGGATGGCTTTTCTGACTATTTTTGATCTAATCTTGATCTCTTTGATTTGGCATGAGTATCAATATGTTAAGGTCCATCAGACTTTACCTTAGAATTTTAAATAACCAATTAAAAACATAAAACCCCGCGCAAGGCGGAGTTTTATGTTTTAAAATTTACAAATTATTTTTTTGTTCGGCGGAGAAAGGCTGGAACGGCGCTCCAGTCGTCATCTTCCTCGGTAACCGGTTTCGGGGCGGCCTTAGGCGTTTCGCTTATTGTTGGTTGCACGGTCGCGGTTGTCGGTTGATGAGTGGACGGTTTGACTTTATTTGAATCAACCATACCGATTGGGAACAAAGTTTTTTTGTTGCCGTTTTCTGGAAAACCGGAAGCAATGACGGTGATTTTAATTTCATTTTTCTTAAGTTTTTCGTCTCTGATCGTGCCAAAAATAACTTTGGCTTCTGGGTCAATTGATTCTGTAATTATTTTTGCCGCGTCTTGGATTTCAAAGAGAGTTAAATCTTCTCCGCCGGCGATTGAGAACAATACGCCTTTGGCGCCAGCGACAGAAACATCAAGAAGAGGGGAATTAATGGCCATTTTGGCCGCCTCCTCGGCTCGTTTTTCTCCGCTTGCGAAACCTACACCCATCAAAGCCGGTCCTGCATTTTCCAAAATTGCTCTGACATCGGCAAAGTCGATATTGGCAATATCTCCAGGCGTGGTTATCAAATCGGAAATACCCTCAACCGCTTGTTTCAAAACCTCGTCGCACATTGCGAACGCTTCTCTGGCAGTTGTCTCTTTTGAAACAGCAGCGAGCAGTCGGTCGTTTGGTATGACAATCAAAGCATCCACATTTTCTTTCATATCAACAATACCTTGTTCGGCAATTCTACCTCTTTGCAATCCTTCAAAGAAGAAAGGTTTTGTGACTACGCCTACGGTCAAAGCGCCCATTTCTTTGGCAATCTTGGCCACAATTGGTCCGGCGCCTGTGCAGGTGCCTCCGCCCATTCCTCCGGCAATGAAAACCATATCAGAACCTTTTATCGCTTCCTGCAGTTCTTCCTTGGTTTCTTCGGCCGCTCTTCGTCCGAGTTCCGGATTCATTCCCGCGCCGAGGCCTTTGGTAACATTTTTTCCAATGTGGATTTTTTTCTTAGCTAAAATATTGTGTAAATCTTGAGCGTCGGTATTTACGCCGACAAACTCCACGCCTTTTACTTTGGCGTTGACCATATGATTAAGGGCGTGTTTACCTGAACCGCCGATACCGAAAACTTTTATTCTGGCGAATGATTCTACCTCTGGTGTAATTTGTGGCATATTTTTTAACTGTTAGCTTTTAACTGTTAGCTTTCAGCAGACGCCAAAGCAAACAGCAAAGTCAACCTTTGTTAGCTGTTAATTTATATTGCTTGTCGCAATCATAACAGAATAAATATAAAAAAGAAGAGTTGACAGAATTGTTTATTGTGATTAGAGTTTAGTCAGTTTAGAGACAGAAAGGCCGAAATGAAGTTCAAAATTGAGATACCCCTTATACACAAATGTTCAAGGCAGTATGCGTTAATTGGGCTTGTTGATTTGCCCGAATGGGCTATCAGCCACTCAGGGTTGATTGTAAGTTTGGGGTTGCCTTGGATGATGGAGATGAAGACCGTTGCCGTAAGGATTGGCGAGGTGGTTATTGCCGATGGGAGCCCGGAGGTCATCTTGAAAGTCAGGGAGACCGATTCCAGAGACCTCGGGTTGAGTTTCAATGACGACCCGACGGCGACGGTCCGATTATACAACACGTCGCCAAACCAATGGCGCATCGTTTCCAGGTAACAACGCTTTCGGGCGTTGTTTTTTTATATTAAATATTTACGGAAGAAATTGTTTTACCCAATTTAAAAATCCCACACCGGCGCGTCGAGTGACTCCGATTCCGCCTTCTTCTTCATTAGTTAACCCAATTAAGCATAAACCATAAGCGACAGACCAGGAGGCGTCTTTTATTTGCCCCTTTGCCCCTTCGCCGAAAGAAATTGAGCCGATCCTGGAAGGAAGCTTCAGTGATGATTTTGCTAAGTTTTCGATCATTTCAATGCTTGAACCTCCGCCGGTAATTATTATTCCGGCAGGCAAAAGACCGCTTTTGCCGACTTTCTTAAGATGGGCTTCGATTAAATCAAAAATGTCTGAGAGTCTGGCGGTTATTATTTCATCAAGTTTTTTTCTAGGATAACTGACTCCGACAATACTGCCTTTTTTAACCTCTTCCGCTTCTTCAAGCGTGATGCGAAGACCAAGAGCTATGTCGTTTGTAATGTCGTTTCCTCCGATCGGAAAAACTTCCATAGAAACAGGTTTATTGTCTTCATACACTATTATTGAAACAGTTTCCGAACCGACGTTGGCCAAGACACATCCAGCAATTTTTTGGGCTTTTGAAAGGGAAACAACACTGGCGGCGATAGGCGAGGCAATGATATCTTCAACTCCGATGTCGGCTTCGGCGGCCGTTTCAATAATGTCGGAATAGTGATGATTAAGACAAGTGACAAAAAAAGTTTTTGCTTCAAGTCGCATTCCTTTCATTCCGATTGGGTCGCCGAAAACTTGCTTACCGTCAATTCGAAATTGGAGGGGGACAGTATGAATGATTTTTCTATTTGAAATTTGTGATTGGGGAATTTCCGATTGACTGGCGTCAACAGCTTTTTCGGTATCAAGCGTTGTTATTTCATAATCAGCTCTTGAAATAACCGCCATTCCAGTAGAAACAATTCCTGACAAGCCGATGCCTCCTATGGAAAATAAAGCTCTTTTTACTTTGACGCCGGCCATTTTTTCGGCTTGGCTTACGGCGGATTTTATGCTTCTTGCCACTTCTCTTTGACTGACGATATAACCGTGGCGCATTCCTTTTGATTCGGCGTAACCGACACCAATAACGCGCGGAATAATTTTTTCATTTTCCCGATCGGCTTCGGAAATAACCACTCTAGTTTGATAAGTGCCGATATCAATTCCGGTTGTTGTGATGCGCGCCATATTAGAAAGTTAAAAATAAAAAGTTAAAAGTAAAAATGATAGGTCAGATGTTAAAACGCTTGCGATATTTTCGCTCTTCACCCTCCATTGTACTACCATGTCGCATACCTTTCAAATGGCAGAGGCCGTGGATAAATAGAAATAAAATAAAATTTGTCATTTCTCTGCTGAATTTTTTCGCTTCCACTTTGGCGCGATCAAAATTTATAAAAATCTCACCTTCGTTTTTTGATAAAGGAAAAGAGAGAATATCAGTGGCGCGATTTTTTCCTCTGTAAGTTTTATTAAGCGAGCGGATTCTTTTTTCTCCTATAAACGTCAAACTCAGGTTGTATTTTGTTCCGAGAACAACGTTTTTCATTTTAGGGAAAAGCCGTTTGTTTCGCTTGAGAAATAGCGAAACAAACGGCTTTTCTTTAATAGTTTTAGTTACGGCAAAATTTGTTTGCATTGAGAAGAATTATCTTTTTTGACCGCGTTACTTTTTAGTTTTAAGCGAAAAGAATCTAATTACTCAAAGATAAAATATTTATTTCCGCTCATTCCTTGGAGACATTTTTCCAAGTTTGATCAATTTTTCAACTTCTTTTCGTCTTTTTATGGAATCTAAGGTTTTTATTTTAATTTTATACTTAGATTGATTTCTGTCTTTATAGCGCATACCTTTCACTTTCTGGATAATTCCCGCTCCCTGAACACGTTTTGAAAAACGCCTGAGAAGATTGGCGTTCGTTTCGGTCCCGGTCTTTTCAACTTCTATATTGATTATCATAGATTTAGGCGTTTAGCGCTAGATTTTAGATTATAAGCAAGCGCGTCTAAAGATTAACAAATTATTTATAAATATGCAAATTTTTGAATAACCCACCAATTTCTGCGCTCTGCTACTAATTTTAGACACATTTCAGAAGTCATACTTCAAATTGCAAGAGAAGTATGACTTCTTTCACATTTTTAGCTTTTCCTAAAGTCTAGCGCCTAGAGCCTATTTGAGTATTTTCTTCAAATATTTAGGTAATTCGTTCAAAAATACAGTTTCTTGGGAACGATTGGCCATACATCGGACAATAACCGAATTTTCCATAGCTTCTTTTTGGCCCATTATCATCGTGTAGGGGATTTTCATATTTTCAGCAATTTGGAGCTGTGAGGAAAGTTTGTCACGGGAGAGCGATTGGTAAGTTGGGATTTTTGCTTCACGAAGCATCTCAATAATTTGCAGACTTTTCAATTTTGCTTCAAATCCGATTTGAACGAAACAGACAAGTGGCTTTTCTATTTTTTTTGAGCAAGGTGCTTTTCCGTGGAAATCTTTTATCTCTATCCGCGCGCCAATGGCCGGCAGTTCTTTTTTGAAACCGATTTTTCGCGCCAAAATATTATATCTCGTGCCGGCAGCCAGGGTTTTGCAATTATCACCATCTTCCAAAACTATTTTGAAGATTGTCTGACAGCCGAAAGACCGGTCGGTTACCAAAGAGTTTTCTATTCTGTAAGGAATGTCGAGGATTTCAATATATTCCAAAACTTCTTTAAAATGGACTCGGCTTGGTTCGGATAGGGCATTCATCGGTTTTGGTCCTTTTTCAAAAACCTTCATACATTTTTCATGTCCGCAAGAAAGAATGCAAAGAGGGTTTTTTTTGAAATCTTGTCGGCAGATCGGATTTAAATCATCCAGATTTTTTTTGACGTAGCCGATAAACTCTCTGACAAAGCGGCTGAACGATTCGCGGTCTCCCATACTGTTTATAACGACAACCATTTGTCCGGATTCTTTTTCTCTCAAAATTTCATATATTGTTTTTATGACCGTAGCGTCGGCGATGCTTTTTTCCGAGCCGATTATTTCCAGACCAAATTTGAAAGTCTTGAGGTCTGTGTTGATTGGGGAGTAGGAAGCTAGAATTGGTTGAGGCTCTTTGTCTTTTTTTTGTTCGATATAATCGCGAATTATTGATATTCGTTCCGTCAAATTTAAAATTGGAAGATTCCCGGTAATTTTTTCTCTGTCTTCTTTTGCTACGGCCAGAGCTTTGTCTTTATCATCTTTTATGATTTCCGGGAAATGTAAAGGATTAAAACCGAAGTAGGCTGCTGTTTCGGCGGCCCAATCCATATTTTTGTAGAGGATTTCATGACAAAGACCTTTTTTGATTACGGCCCTTTTTTGTTTTTTCCGTGCGATTTTTTTTGGTTTTATTTTTTTCATAAGGTCAGATTAATTACTGAATATATGATTTCCTGGCCAAAATCCAATTTCTCCAAATCGGTATAAGCGGAGAAAAGGCTCCCCGATAATATCTTTTATCGGTAAAACACCCCAATAGCGAGAATCATAACTAACAGGTCGATTGTCGCCCATAACAAAGTATTCACCATCTCCGAGCCGGGTGTCAATTTTTTGGCTCAGCAATTGTTGGTTATTTATATACGGTTCTAGCAATTCAAAACGGGTTCCATCTTTTTTTGTAATAAAGACGTTTGCGTCGCTGATTTCCACTTTTTCGCCCGGCAGGCCGATAATTCTTTTTATCAAATCACGATTGTGTTCGACTGGTGAGCTGAATATGACCACGTCGCCTCGTTTTGGCGGATTAAATCGCAAACTTATTTTTTCAACAATTAGGTAGTCGTTGTTTTTGAATGTGTCATCCATAGAATCGCCACGCACCAAAAATGGTTCGGCGATAAAAAAACGTATAGGCAAGACTATTATTGCAGCGATGACCGCAAATTTTACGAACTCGCGAAACGACCACTTGTCGCTTGTAGGAGGGTTTATGTTTTCTGTCACGTTCGGTTGTTCTTCCATAAGTTTGCGATAATTGTAGTATGATATTGTTGTTGACACAAGATATAAAACAAATGTAAAATGCAAATATCAAGATAGAAATTAATTCAAAGTTGAATCTCAATCCAAAATTTTAATTTTATTTTTTAATTATTTATGAATTACATCGTCGGTTTAGGCAATCCCGGTTCAGAATATAATATGACTCGCCACAATACGGGCAGAATGGTTTTGTCTGCTTTCATAAAGAACAATAGTTTTCCAGAAGTAGAATTTGATAAAATGTTTAACGCATTAATATCTGCTGGAAAAATTGGGAAAGAAAAAGTTTTAGCGGTGGAGCCTGAAACTTTTATGAACAAATCAGGTGAGGTAGTTAAGAAGATTAAAGATTTAAAATTTAAGATTCAGGGGAAAGGAAAAGAAAAGAAGACCGAAGTATCTAATCTTGTTGTTATTCATGACGATCTAGATATTCCGTTTGGGAAATTTAAAATTTCGTTCAATAAAAGTTCCGGTGGACACAAAGGGGTTGAGTCTGTTATTAAAGCGGTCAAAACCGAAGCCTTTGTTCGGATTCGGGTCGGCATTTGTCCCGTAACTCCGAGTGGGAAATTAAAAAAACCTTCCGGTGATAAAATTATCGGTGATTTTATTTTAAACAAGTTTAAACCGGTTGAGCTGGAAGTTTTAAAAAAGGTTGGTAAAAATGTTTCTGAGGCGATAACAATAATTGTTGAAGAAGGAAGAGAGAAAGCGATGGGAAAGTATAATAGCTTGTAATCGCTAGTTTCTTTAAAAAACTATAATTTTCTGTATACATTTTGTGTTATATAAGGGTGTATGCCCGGTAGTAGATTTTGGCATCGCGCCTGTGGCGCAAACGGCTACGCCAATGCCAAAATTCACTACCGAGTGGACAAAAATTTAATGTTAGTGTAAAGTATTGTTAATTCGGACGTTAGTCCGTTTTTTATAAGTTATATATATATTGGTCAGAATAACCTCGCTTTACCTTAAGATTCAGTTTAAGCGAAATCTGCCAAAACAAATTAAATGGTAACAGTAACTAACGAAGAAGTTGATGAAAGAGGCGATGTTTTAGTTTCTAAAGAGCCGAAAAAAGATTCTCAAATGGCTCTTTTAGTCAATCAGGTGAAAGGTATTCCAAATCTCGGTGATATCGTTGAAGGGGTGGTAATTGATATTGATCGTGGAAAAGTATTTGTAGATTTACAACCACACGGCACGGGTATAATTTTTGGTCGTGAGTACATTCTTGCAAAGGATATTATAAAAAAAATAAATGTTGGCGATAATGTCTCGGCAAAAATTGTTGATCCTGAAAATGAAGATGGTTACGTAGAGTTATCTTTAAAGGAGGCGAGGCAGGCGATGGTTTGGAACGAAGCGGAAGTAATGATGAAAGAAAAGACGTCAGTGGAGCTTGTGATAAAAGAAGCCAACAAAGGAGGTTTAATTGTTGAATGGCAGGGGGTTTCAGGTTTTTTGCCAGCGTCACAACTTAAGGTTGAACATTATCCAAGAGTGGCTGATGGCGATAAAGATAAAATCTTTGAAGAATTGAAGAAGCTTGTTGGTCAAAAATTGCATCTATCCGTAATTTCTGTTTCGCCAAAAGAGAATAAATTGATTTTCTCGGAAAAAACTTTTGAAGAAAAAGATAAAGAAAAGTTGGTTAACAAATACGCGGTTGGAGACGAGGTGTCGGGAGAAGTAACCGGTATTGTTGATTTCGGTTTATTCCTCAAGGTTGAAGAGGGACTGGAAGGTTTGGTCCATATTTCAGAAATGGATTGGGGATTGGTGGAAAATCCGCGAGCTATTTTTAAAGTAGGAGATAAACTCAAGGCTAAAGTGATTGAAGTAAAAGATGGAAAGGTGTCGCTTTCAATTAAAGCCTTGAAGCCGAATCCGTGGGTGGAAGCTTCCAAGAAATTTAAGAAGGATGATATTGTCAAGGCTGTTATTATAAAGTTCAATCGTCATGGTGCGTTGGCTTCAATTGAAGAGGGCGTTGCCGGACTGGTTCACATTTCCGAATTTGGCACCGAAGAAAAACTTCATTCCAGTTTGGAGCTTGGAAAAACTTACAATTTCAAAATTACTTTATTTGAGCCGATGCAACAGAAAATGACGCTCAGTTATGTTGCAAAATAGGCGTTAGGCTCTAGGCGCTAGGCATTAGGAAAAACAAAAACCAGCCCAAGTTTTGCAGTAGCAAAACTTGGGCTGGTTTGCTCATTATATTTTTTGGTGTATTTTATTGGAAGCGGTCAGAATACCCCGTCCGCTTGCGGCGGGGATGAATGACCGCATATAATTAGAGCGAGCGGAGCTCGCTCCTATCCAACAAAGTTTTCCCCGGTGCCTCGCCTAATACCCCGCCGAGGTAATCCGAGGGAATGGCTTGCCACGGGGATAGGACGAGGTAAAACTTGGGAGTCAAGTTCAAGGGTTAAATATGTACACAAGAAAATTCAGACCGTAAGCAAACCATAAGAATATGGCTCTGGTGAAATCAGCGATCAAGGCGTTGGTTGAAAATGACACTGAGACACTAT
>JAKAHN010000014.1 GCA_021814895.1 bacterium | reverse complement strand
GCACTGACGAACCGCTTGATGGACAAGTTCTTCAAGCTTATGTTAATACAAAACAATTTAATAAAGCTATAAGGATTGCTAAAGCGATGGATAGCAATGACCCAAAAAATGTTCAGAATAAAATGATTTTGGCGGCGGTGTATTTGCGAGCCGATATGAGAAGTTCGGCTATTGCCGTTTTGGAAGATGCTATCGATAAAGATCCGACATTTAAAGCTCAAGGAGAATATTATATAAAACAGATAAAAGCAGGGAATAATCCTTAGTTTTCGTCCATAAAAATCTTGCGAATCAGGATTTTATGGTATGCGAAAACTAAGTCCCGGCACTAATTTTACTCAAACAATATTTAATATGTAAGGTATCTTGGCAGTAATATTAAAATTTTAAATACAGATTGTGTCTTGAAAAATTTAGTGCGGGACAAGGAATTATAGACAGGTAATTCTTAATTTTGGCAACGTAAAACCGCCAAAAGGCGGTTCCACGCAGACATTTTGCTAAGGGCTAGCATTGCTAGCACTCACATAGTAACATCTTAGCATAACGCGCCAAACAAGTCAAATATAAAAAGTGGATAAAAAAGCAAGATTCGACCTTCCTCGTTATTTTCGGTTAAATCTTGGTTTTTTTAAGATTTTATATTTTATGTTTTATAGTATATGATATATAAGTATTTTGTTCCTACTTACGACCGGCGGTTGCACTCACATAAGACATTGCTTTTTGGAGTTAGCCCCGCCGGTCGTAAATGGGCGCAATCAGTATTTTAAATTAAAAATGCAAATATCAAAATGCAAAATGACAATGTAAAATTTTAAAATGCACAACAACACCTCTCTTAATTTTTACATTTTTTTCTATCATTTTTCATTTTGATATTTTAATTTTGCATTAGAATTATGACGATAGATGAAAATATACTACTTAAGCATTTAACGACCTTTAAAATAGGCGGACTGGCGAGGTATTTTTGTGTCGCTAAATCAGTGGCAGATTTGAAAGAGGCGACAACTTTCGCAAAAAAGGCAGGAGTGCCGATTTTTGTTTTGGGTGGCGGGTCGAATGTTCTAATTTCCGATGAAGGATTCCACGGCCTTGTCATAAAAATGGCAATTCAAGGTGTGAAGTTTGAAGATGACGGGAATTATGTCAGGGCGATTGTTTCTGCGGGAGAGAGTTGGGATAACTTTGTCAGCGAGGCTGTTAAAAAAGGATTATGGGGAGTGGAGAATCTTTCCGGCATTCCAGGCACGGTTGGCGGGGCGCCAGTTCAAAATATCGGCGCTTACGGCGTTGATGTATCAGAAACTATAGAATCTGTTGAAATTTTTGATACGGATAATTTGGGGACAAGAAATCTTTCGGCTGACCAATGTCGTTTTCGTTATCGCGACAGTTTGTTTAAACGTCCGGACGGAAAAGATTATATTATTACCAAAGTGTCGTTTAGACTTGCCAAAGAAGGCAAGCCGAATATTTTCTATAAAGATTTGAATAAATATTTTACTTTGCCCGGTGCGCCAAAGTCGAGCATTGAAGAGATTAGAAAAGCTGTTTTAAAAATCAGGTCGGCAAAATTTCCCCCCCTTGATAAATTTGGCACAGCCGGCTCTTTCTTTAAAAATCCGATAGTTGATAATGGTATTTTGGAAGATTTAAAGAAAAAATTTCCGGAAATACCGAGTTTCCCCACTGATGACGGATTGGTAAAATTGCCTTTAGCCTGGATTTTGGACAAAGTCTGCGGGTCAAGAGGGTTGAAAATGGAACATGTCGGACTGTATGAACGTCAGCCGTTGGTTTTGGTCAATTTCGGTGAGGCATCTTCGCACGAGGTTTTGGTTTTGGCGGACAAGGTGGCGATGGATGTTCGCGACAAAATCGGCATTAAGATCGAGAAGGAGGTCCGAGCGATCGGTGAAGACAGACCGCCGGCAAAATATAGAACCGGATTTTGGACACTAGCCTATATTTATTTGCCGAAAATTACCGCGGTAATCCAGTTTTTCGGCTGGCATCATTTCCGGCAAAACTATCTGATAGGTTTTTTAAAAAGCAATAAAAGCCCGGAAGATTTGATGAGGCATCTGAACAGCAAAGGATACAGCCGAGCTCATTTGGCTTGGAAAGATAAAGGGGAAGTTTTCAGTGTCAGAAAAATCGTCAGGCATGATTTTCAATATCATATTCGTTTTTTCAACGATTATGAAATTCGAGGTCATTATGAATATACTGCCGAATCGCACCCAATAGGCCATTTATGCGAAGCGGTTTTCACCGACCCGAAAGATTATTTTGACCATCTATTATACGGTTACGTGGAAAAGTAGTTGCAGTTTTAAACCTGAAGTTTTTAATATAAAAAAGCCCACACTTTCTCAATGTCGGCTTTGAGTCGGTCGGCTCCACCACCGTTTTGTCGGTACGACCTTTCACAATGTCGTATCAACGCTTCCACTAACGACCCGGCGAAGGGCGACGACGGGGGGGGGGGCGTTTTAGGTTTCGTTTTCATGCTACTGTTTTGTGCTAGCTATTATCATAATAGTTTATTTAAGGAAAAAACGGAGGTCAGACCTCCGTTTTGTTGGGAAAAGAGTGAGCCGCGACCTCGGGGGTCGCGGCTCAGAGCGTGCGTGCGGTTCTCCACCGCACCGGTAGCCCAGCCTTGCAACCGGTGTTCAGGGTGGAGGTTGCCATCGCGCACAGCTCGCCTTTTTATGTGATTATCATTGTGTGCCTTTTGTTTGAGGTTACCACTTTCCGATTCCTGCGACCCACCCCACTCGGGGGCCAGGTCCGTCCGGTGCTTTTTAAGCATACCCTCTTTTTTTTTCGTCAAGGCCGATTTTGTGGTAATATAGCAAAATGTCATTTTTAAAGAATATCTTTGGCGATGAGAACGCCAAGAAAATTAAACAGCTTCAGCCATTGGTGGATAAAATAAATTCTTTGGCGCCGGCCTTTTCGGTGTTGTCAGACAACGATTTAAAAAGTAAAACGGCGGAATTTAAGAAGCGTTTAGCCGAAGGCGAAACGCTTGACGACCTTTTGCCGGAAGCATTTGCGGCCGTTCGCGAAGCATCAACCAGAACGCTCAAACAGCGTCATTTCGATGTCCAACTTTTGGGCGGAATAGTTATGCATCACGGCAATATTGCCGAGATGAGAACCGGAGAAGGCAAGACCTTGGTCGCCACTTTGCCGGCTTATTTGAACGCTCTTTCCGGCAAAGGCGTTCACGTCGTGACGGTTAACGATTATCTTTCCCGCCGAGATGCGGTTTGGATGGGACAGATTTATAATGCGTTGGGATTATCGGTAGGAGTGATTAACCACGAATCCAGTTTTATTTACGATTCAACTCAGAGACAAATTGAAAATGCAAATATCAAAAATCAAAATGAAGAGAATGAAAACAAGGAAAATGAATTGGATAAAAAACGCGATGAAATAGGCGCGTTTAAAGTTGTCTATGAATTTTTACGGCCATGCTCGCGTCGCGAAGCCTATTACGCTGATATAACTTATGGCACAAACAACGAATACGGTTTTGATTATCTTAGAGACAATTTGGAATACGAACCGGAAAAACTTCGCCAGCGAGATTATAATTACGCCATTGTTGACGAGATAGACTCTATTTTGATTGACGAGGCCAGAACACCTTTGATTATTTCTGCACCGACGACGGAATCAGAAGACCTTTACGCCACTTTTGCCAAGATTGCCGACAAATTGAAGGTGGAGGAAGACTTTGCCGTTGATGAGAAATTCAAAACAATTTCTTTGACTGATGGCGGGATTTCAAAAGCGGAGAAATTGCTTGGAGTTGATAATATTTACACCGAAAAGGGGATAAAATACGTTCACCATCTTGAAACAGCTGTCAGAGCCAAGGCCCTTTTCCATTTGGACAAAGAGTATGTCGTCAGAAATGGCGAGATAATTATCGTCGATGAATTTACCGGCCGACTTCAGCCGGGCCGGCGTTGGTCGGAAGGATTGCATCAGGCGATTGAAGCCAAAGAGGGTGTCCGAGTGCAGAAAGAATCGCGCACTTTTGCCTCCATTACTTTTCAAAATTATTTCAGAATGTACGCGAAGCTCTCCGGTATGACCGGTACTGCTTTTACTTCATCCGAAGAATTTTACAAAGTTTACGGTTTGGATGTCATCACTATTCCGACCAATCGGCCGATGGCGCGCAACGATTTGCAAGATCAGATTTTCCAGACCGAGAAAGGTAAATTTAAAGCAATAGCGCGCAAGGTAAAAGAATTGAATAAGCAAGGTCAGCCGGTTCTAATTGGCACGGTTTCAATTGAAAAAAATGAATTACTCTCCAGCTATTTGCAACAGGAGGGTATTGAACATACGATTTTGAACGCCAAAAACCACGAACGGGAAGGAGAAATTATCGCTCAAGCCGGTAAATTTGGCTCGGTAACGATTGCTACAAATATGGCCGGCCGAGGCGTTGATATCAAATTGGGTGGCGTGCCCGCGCCGGAGGGCGATGAGGAGAAAATAAAAAATCTTGGCGGATTGTTTGTCCTTGGAACAGAACGACACGAGGCTCGCCGTATAGACAACCAATTGCGCGGTCGTAGCGGTAGACAAGGCGATCCGGGCACGACCCAGTTTTATGTTTCAATGGAAGATTCTCTGATGAGGGTTTTTGCGTCCGATATTATTAAAAAAATGATGGGCACTTTTGGCATTCCGGAAGATGAGCCGATCCAGCACAGAGTTATTTCAAAATCTTTGGAAACCGCCCAGACAAAAATAGAGGGTTTCAATTTTGATTCCCGCAAACACGTTTTGGAATATGATGACGTTTTGAATCACCAAAGAAAAATTGTTTACGAACGCAGAAGAAAAATTTTGCTCGGGACAGATGATGATGTATCGGAAAAATTGGCGGAAATGATTGGTGATGATGAGGGGGCGAAAAAATTGGCGGAAGAAAAGAGAACAGCGGTTGGCGATAGAGATTTTTTCCTGATTGTTAGGAGAATTATGCTCCAATCAATTGATATGTTTTGGGTGGATCATTTGGAATTGATGGATTATTCTCGCTCAAGTGTTAATTTGCGCGCTTATGGTCAGCGTGATCCGCTGGTTGAATATAAGAGGGAAGGGCTTCGGCTTTTCAAAGAGATGGAGGAGGCGACCCGGGCGCAGGTTGTTTCGCTTTTACCGGCAATTGGGGCGCAAGCGCCGGTCTTAAAGGTTGAGCAAAAACGGATGCAGGAAGTTCACGAACAAGCCCAAATAATCGGTTCCGGAGACGAACAGTCTGACAAACAGCATAGCGGGAATCGTGTCGCAACTCCTGGCGGTTTGCCGAAAGTAGGGAGAAACGATCCGTGCCCGTGCGGAGCGAAGAAACCGGATGGAACTCCGATTAAATACAAACACTGTCATGGAAAAAATGTTTAAAAAACGAGCGAAGCGAAGTCCCGTAGCGAGCTCTGCTCTGCTACTGGGATATAAAAAGTGTCACGGGGCGTAAAGTTAATTAGGCATCAAATAATAATTTTACAGGTTGATATCTTGATAAGAAAATTATGATCAGAGATGTAAAAACAACTTGTCCGTTTTGCGACGATAAAAATATATCGTTAAGATTTGTCTATAAAAACGATTTGGTTATGGCTTTTCCGACCAACATTCCGATTGTGCCAGGCCATATTTTGGTTTGTCCTGTAAGGCATATTTCTAAAATTGAGAATTTCTCAAAGGAAGAAATTTTGGCAGTGACAGATTTGATTATAAAATTAAAAGAAAGTTTGAAAAAAGGTTTTGGCGCTGAAGGTTTTAACATTGCTTGGAACGAAGGCGTTTCGGCCGGTCAGGTGGTAGATCACCTGCATATTCATATAGTGCCAAGAAAGGCGGGCGATACGGGAATTTACGAATATGATCCGCGGAAATTTTTGTACAGACCTGGGACGAGAGAAATTTCGCCGGAGGAAGAGTTGCGGGCAGTTGCCGAAGTGGTAAAGTTAAATTTATAAAATTTTTATGGAGAATAATATATTATTACAAGTTGGGGTAAAGATACTGCTGAAAAACAAAGATGGCAAATATCTTTTGATTCATCGCTCGGCTGAAAAGTATCCGGAGGTTAAAGATGCTTGGGATATTGTAGGAGGAAGAATAAACCTTGGGACTAGTTTGATGGAAAATTTGTCGCGGGAAGTATTTGAAGAGACAAAACTGAAAATTGTCGGTGAGCCGAAACTTATTGCCGCGCAAGATATCTTAAAAACACAAAGGCATATTGTCCGTTTAACTTATGTCGGTGAAGCCGAGGGCAAGATTGTTTTGGATAAAACCGAGAATGATGATTATAAGTGGTTAAGTAAGGAAGAGCTTTTGGCTTTGAAGGGTCTAGATGTGTATTTTGCAAAAATTTTGAACCGTATTTAATTTTATTTTATGAAAACAATTAAGCCAAGACCGTTGCCGGCAGTCGGTGTAATGATTTTTAAGAAAAGGAAGATTTTAATTGGTAAGAGGGGGAACGGCAGTTCTCATGGTGTTGGTGTTTGGAGTTTTCCTGGCGGGCATTTGGAATACGGCGAGACCTTAAAGGAGTGCGTTTTAAGGGAAATTGCCGAAGAGTGCGGAGTAAAAATAAAAAATTTACGCTTTCAATGCGTTGCAAACATTAGAAAATATGGCAAACATTATGTTTTGATAGGTTTTGTCGCTGGTTGGAAAAGCGGTGAACCGAAAAATCTTGAACCAGACAAAACGGCCAATTGGCAATGGTTTCCTTTAAATAAGTTACCGAGACCGCTTTTTGAGGCGAGCCGTCTGATGATTTTGAGTTATAATAAAGATAAGAAGTATTTTGATTTTTAATATGAAGATTAAAAAAGGAAATTATCGTCATTTTAAAGGTAAAAATTATAAAGTTTTTGGAGTTGCTAAACACAGCGAGACCTTAGAAGAATTTGTGGTTTATCAGGCGCTTTATGGAAAAAAGCAATTTTGGATTCGATCTGCAGATATGTTTGCGGAAAAAGTTTACGTTAACGGGAAAAAAATTCCTAGGTTTAAATTTTTAAGTGTTGAACAAAGCGATGGAAAAAAATAAAAAAATTATGACCCTTGTTATTATCCACGATCACCCGCGGATTCTTTTGGGTAAAAAGAAAAGGGGGTTGGGAGAAGGTCGCTGGAACGGTTTTGGTGGCAAAGTTGAAAAAGGGGAAACAATAGAAGGGGCGGCAAAAAGAGAACTCTTAGAAGAAGCGGGAATCAAAGTTGATGAGATTGAAAAAATCGGTATTAGTGAGTTTGAGTGGCAAGACGGTGCCGATTTACTAGAGGTTCATATTTTTAAAGGAAAAGAATTCAAGGGTGAACCTAAGGAATCTGAAGAGATGTCGCCGAAATGGTTTTTTGCCGATGAAATCCCTTTTGGCGAGATGTGGCCTGATGATGTATACTGGTTTCCATACTTTATGCGTAACAAGAAATTCCGCGGAAAGTTCGTTTTTGATGAAAATGACAAGGTGAAAGATTATTCGCTAAAAGAAATTACTGATTCAAAATGGGAATAGGCGGGCCAAAAAATAAAAAACAAGTTGCCGCGGCGGCTTTATTTTTTAATAAAGAAGGAAAAGTTTTAATCGTTAAGCCAAATTATAAGGATAACTGGCTTATGCCCGGAGGTGGTGTTGAAGAAGGAGAATCTCCAATTGATGGCTGTGTTCGTGAGATTAAAGAGGAACTCTCTTTGGAGTTTAAAAGGACTGATTTAAAATTTTTTGGAATTGATTATATTCACAATGGCGTGACTTCTTCTTGGGGGGATGCTTTACGTTTTTTGTTTTTTGGCGGAGTTTTATCTGATGAACAAATTGCAAAAATAAAAATTCAAGAATCCGAGCTGGAAGGTATGGAGTTTGTTGATGTTTCAGAATTACCAAATAAGTTGAGCAAACATACGGCAAGAGCGGTAATGGCGTCAATTGAGACTTATAAAAAGGACAGGATTGTTTATCTTGAAGACGGACAGGAAGTGTTGTAAACTGCCAAAATAAGAAATTTTTAATTTATATTATGTATCAACCGCCCAAAAAAATTTTAGAAAGATACGCCGACGTGTTAGTGAACTTCGCTCTAAACAGTGGTAAGGGTATAAGGAAAGGCGAGGTGGTTCATCTGGTCGCTTACGAAGTGGCCAAACCGCTTTACCGCGAATTGAAAATCGCCATTTTGAAAGCCGGCGGGCACGTAATCGGCGATTATCGACCGGATTCCGGAGACAGGTTTCCTTTTGACCGCGATTTTTTCTTGCATGCCAAACCGCATCAGCTTGATTTTTTCCCCGATAAATATGCGCGCGGAATGGTTGACCAGGTTGACCACAGCATTTTTATTTTAAGCGAAATTGATAAACGAGAACTTGAAGGTATTGACCCGAAAAAAATTATGCAGAGGGGGTTGGCTTGGAAGCCGTATATGGATTGGCGAAATCATAAAGAGAACGCCGGCAAATTTACCTGGACGCTAGCTCTTTACGGAACGGAAGCGGAAGCGAAAGAAGCGCGAATGTCTCTCAAGGCGTATTGGCAACAAATTATCAAAGCTTGTTTTTTGGACAAACCAGACCCGATAAAAGAATGGAAAAATCTTTATAAAAATTTGGAAAAAACACGGGTTAAATTGAACGCTTTGTTTATTGAAAAACTTCACGTTGTCGGTCCCGATGCCGATTTATGGGTTCATCTTGGCAAAAAACGCCGATGGATGGGTGGAAGCGGGCGGAACATTCCTTCTTTTGAATTGTTTACCTCTCCGGATTGGAGAGGAACGGAAGGATGGATTAGGTTCAATCAACCGCTTTATCGCTATGGCGGGCTTATTGAGGGCATAGAGTTGTGGTTTAAGAACGGCCAAGTGGTTAAGGCAAAAGCCAGAAAAAACGAAAAATTATTGAAAGAAATGATTAGAACCAAACATGCCGACAAGATTGGCGAGTATTCTTTGACTGACCGTCGTTTTTCGCGTATTACGAAATTTATGGCTGAGACATTGTTTGATGAAAATATCGGGGGGCCAAACGGCAATACTCATTTGGCGCTCGGCAATTCTTATCATGATTGTTACGAAGGCGACCTTGGTGAGCTTTCACCGGAAGATTGGCAGGAACTCGGTTACAACGATTCGTCGGTCCATACTGATATAATTTCCACTGCGCCAAGGACGGTAACCGCTTATCTAAAAAATGGAAAGACAAAGGTCATATATAAAAACGGGCAGTTTATTTTATAATTATAAATTATGAACGGGAAAAAAGGCGAAGATTATACCGGGATCACGATTGTTTATTTTTGCCACGATGGGGCGGGAAATGTTTTGCTCGCCAAGCGAAGCAAGAATTGTCGGGATGAACATGGTCGGTGGGATATCGGTGGCGGAGGATTGGAGTTTGGCGATACAGTGGAAAATACTCTGAAGAAAGAAATCAAAGAAGAATACAGCACTGAAGTTTTAGGCTTTGAATTTCTTGGTTACAGAGATGTTCATAGGGGAAATAACGGCAAGAAAACTCATTGGATCTCTTTAGATTTTAAAGTTTTGGTTGATCGTAATATGGTAAAGAATGGTGAACCTCATAAATTTGATGAGGTGAAATGGTTTAAAATCGGAGATTATCCGGAACCGTTACATTCCCAGTTGCCACATTTCTTGAATTCGTATAAAGACAGGATATAATAAACCCACCGAATTTTATATGAAAAAAGCACTTAAGGAGTTAAAAAAGAAAATAAGCCACATTAAGAAACCAAAGAAAATTTCTGAAAAGGAGTGGAAGAATTTTGTTGATAATACAACGGTTGTTTTGATGGCTGGCGGAGAAAGTCTGCGTTTTACCGAAGTGACGAACGGCGCGCCTGTTAATAAAAACGCCTTTCTTTTGCCGACAAGGGACACAATGATAGAGATGGCAATAAAATTGTATCGTGATGCCGGTTTTAAAAATTTTGTCGCTCTAGTTTTTCATAACGCCACTTCCATTGAGAAAAGAATTGGCGACGGCTCGGCCTTAGGTGTCAGCATTCGTTACAGTTACGATCCGGAAAAACCAGTCGGCAAAGGCGGAGCGATAAAAAATGCTATTTTAAACGGCACGATTTCTAAACAGCATCATATTATTGTCCATAATCCGGACGATGTTATTTTGGATTTTCCAGGCAGTTTCCCGAGACATATTATTGAGGGTCATATTCACAGCAAAAAGAAAAGAGCCTTGGCGACTGTGGTGGTAGTCGAGGAGACCCCTTATAGTTTTACCGGTATGAAGATAGTTAATAATATAGTAAGCCAGATAGAAATGTATCCGCTTATTCCTATCCCCACCCATATTGGCGTTACGATTTTATCTCCGGAGATTTTCAGTTATTTTGATAAGTATTTCGATTTGAACAAAAAAGCCGACTTTGAGAGCGTTCTTTTTCCGATTTTGGCTAAAAAAAATAAATTAGGCGCGGTTAGTATTCCCGCTAATTGTTGGATTGCTGTTAATAATGCTAAGTCATACAAAGAACTTTTGAAAAGGGTTATAAAAGGCAACTCTTAATCTTTAAATTACTCAGTGATAAAAGGTCGGTTTTTTAAATAATTTGTGCTACAATTTATGTCGTCACGCCCTTAGGTGTGATATTCATTATGTTGCAAGACTTAATAACCACTTACGGCTATCCGGCCTTGTTTCTAGGGGCGGTAGTAGAGGGGGAAGCGGCTTTAATTATAGCCGGTTTTGCCGCCT
>JAKAHN010000013.1:1959-10873 GCA_021814895.1 bacterium | reverse complement strand
TAAGCGTTGCTACCGTGAATAAAAAGAATTGTTGCGTTATTTGCGGAAGAGTTCTGAACACTATTTATTTGTCTGAAAGCAATTCCATTTCTATTTGTGTTGTCTTTGGAGCTCAAGATGTTTATGTTAGATGTTCCCTTATTGGTATAAGAGATATCATCAACAGTCTTTATTTTGGATTGAGTGGTATCAAAGATTTTTATAAAAATATTTCCACGATTTATAAGAGTCGAGCCGAAATGGATATCGAAGGTACTTCCGTTTTCCTCGACGACAAATCCATCCGGATAAGAAAGTTCAAGCCCATATTTCGCATTTTTATAGACAGGCCATTCGGCTGAAGTTGATATTGGTTGCTCAACTTTAACGCGGAATAACGAGGAGTTTTTTAAACCAAGATATCCGACAAAAATAAGTATTATGACAACTACGACGCCAAGAATATATTTCATATTATTGTTGCGAATTAAAAACGAATTATTTCGACTTTATAAAATTGATAAAAAATTTCTTTTACCCTTCATTGATAAATCCTTTTCTTTTTCGCCCAAAAAGCCCTTTCAAATTCTAGCCGAGCGGCGGCAAAGCCGCCGCGAGGCATCCTCTTTCCACTTGCGAAATCCCAAATTGCGGAGGGTAAGGGATTCGAACCCTTGATGCCTTTCGACATACACGCTTTCCAAGCGTGCGCACTAGACCGCTATGCGAACCCTCCAATTTAATACTTCAATCAACAGAATGTTACCGACAAAATATACTATGGCGCACGCTTTACTCCAAGCGTGGTCACAAATAATTTTCTGCTGAAAATTTTCGCGACCCCGCCTCGCACCGTCGTGCTCCGGCTTTGAAATACTTCGCATTTCAACACTAGACCGCTATGCGAACCCTCCAAAATTCAAAATTTCTATTAAACAACTAGATTAACAAATTATTTTCGTGTAGTAAATGAACGGCGCACCATTTTTCATATCGGTTGCGTATTATAGGTATAGGGTTGTGACGGTAATAAAATATTAAAAATAATATGATTTTTTAAAATATGAAAAATAAAAATAATAAAAATAACAAGCATAGAATGGAATTATTGGCCGTTGTGTTACTTCTTTCATTTCTGGTAAATACTCAAATATTTGCAGATACAAACAAGGATAAGGTTAAAACATCAAGATCTGTTGAATTGACCGGCAAATTACACTAGTCAGAAACTTATTTGGTCCGTTCAAAAGAGTGGGCTCTGCCCTTGCTAATTTTTTGTTTTCATTCAGTCCTGCGCGTAAGTGCAGGGCATTCTGAACACTCCCAGTAAATTAAAGGTATATATAGTTTGCTTTTAATTTTTTTTGATGTAAAGTTGGCGTTAGTTAGTTCAATGAGATGAAAGAAGGAAACTGACTTATGCCAAGAAAAAACTACGTTCTCGATACCAATGTTCTCCTCCACGATCCGAACTCGCTCCTGAGTTTCCAGGAAAACCAGATCTTGATCCCGATCGAGGTTATCGAGGAAATCGACCGGTTCAAACGCGAAGGTAGCGAATTGGGCCAGAACGCCCGTAGCGTCTCCCGTCAGTTGGATGACTTGCGCAGTTCTGGACGTCTTTCCGAAGGTGTTTCTTTAACCAACGGGGGTCGCCTGCGCATTGTGTTTTTGCCAAAAACCGGTAACGGCAATGGTAACGGACACTATTTAAACGGTGATGTGGATAGTCGCATTATTGACACAGCGCTCAAGATTCGCGACGAAGCGGCGGACACCTCGACGGTGCTGGTCACCAAGGACATCAACCTCCGCATTCGCGCCGATGCCCTGGGTCTCCAGGCCGAGGATTACGAGACAGACCGGATTCAGTTGAAGGATTTGTACTCTGGGATGTTTTTTCTTACGGTTGACGAGAGGACAAGATTGTCATTTCTGGAGGAAGGCAAAATTACCCTCGACAGACATCGGAATCCCAACGAGTACTGTGTGCTCAGTTTGCTTGATGGCAAAAAACCTTTGTCTGCCAAAGTAGATGTCACCGGTAACAAGCTCGTTACCGTCCTTGATTGTCGCGAAGGTGTCTGGGGCATCAAGCCGCGCAACCGCGAACAGCACTTCGCCTTCGACGCCCTTTTGGATGACAGCGTGAAGCTGGTCACTTTGATGGGCAAGGCTGGCACCGGCAAAACGTTACTCGCCATGGCCGCAGGTCTCAAACGGACTGTAGCAGATCGAGCCTATCGTCGGGTGATGGTTGCCAGACCGAACATTTCGGTGGGCAAAGAAATCGGTTTTTTGCCGGGCACACTCGAAGAAAAGCTCAGTCCTTGGATGCAACCCATCCACGATGCGCTGGAATTGCTCTCCGACCTAAACATGGGTAACGAAGGTCGGCGTGCCGGTGACCTGATGCGCTCCGGCGCCATCGTCGTTGAGGCGCTCAGTTACATTCGCGGGCGGAGCATTGCCAATCAGTTCATGATCATCGACGAGGCCCAGAACCTGACTCCGCTCGAGGTCAAGACCATCGTTACCCGCGTTGGCAACGGCACGAAGCTCGTTTTTACCGGTGATCCTTACCAGATCGACAATCCGTACGTGGATTCGTCTTCGAACGGTTTCAATTACCTCGTCAACAGGTTCCGTGAACAATCAATCGCGGCGCACGTGGAACTCCAAAAGGGTGAGCGTTCCGAACTCGCCGAGCTGGCAGCAAATCTGCTTTAAGCTCACACACACCGACCTCGTTGTCGGTGTTTTTTTATATGTGATTATTCAGTATAAAGGTGTTATCATAGTAATGATATGAAATATTGGTTCAGACCGAAAAAATTTTGGAAAATTTTCGCTTTTTATATACCGACTTCTTGGCAGGGTTGGCTCTTGACCTTTATTCTCAGCGTCCTTTTTGTTTTTTCTTTCTTTTTTATAGACCAAACATCTCATTCTGTAAGCGATACATTGATTTCCTTTGCGCCATGGGGGCTACTGATTTTAGTTTTATTTGATTTTTTATGTTTTCGGTTTGGGGAGTATCCTTCTTGGTGGAAACACTCGGATTCGCTTTCAGAAAACACGAAAAATGTTTGCTAACATTTTTCTATGCTCGCGCCAGTCGCACTCGCAATGTTTTCTGAAAGCGAATCCTTGCCTGGAGGAAAAGTGGTAATCAGAAAAAATTTAAGGATGCGATGGAAATTTTTTCTGATTACTATTCAAAATTAAGTTATAAATTATTAGTTTTTAATAAACATTATGCAAGGATATATAAAAAATATTGAAACCCTTACTAAGGAGAATAATTTTTTTCGCAAAGTGCTTTATACCGCCAAACACAGCCAGCTTGTGTTAATGAGTTTGAAGCCGGGTGAGGAGATTGGCGAGGAGGTTCACCAGCTTGACCAATTTTTGCGGGTTGAAGAGGGGGCCGGGCAAGCGGTTTTAAACGGCGTTTCCACAGACATTTCCGACGGCTTTGCGATTGTTGTGCCGGAGGGCGCGAGGCATAACATTATAAATACCGGAAATATTCCAATGAAACTTTATACGGTTTATTCGCCACCCAATCATATTGACGGTGTAATTCACAAAACAAAAGCAGATGCTGAAGGTGATGAGGAACACGATCATTTTGACGGCAAAATTTCAGAAAATAAATAGGAGATTAGGGAATTAATAGGTTAGAAGATAAAAGGGAAATAGAATTATTTCAACTTTAATGAATAGCAGTAACAAAAAAGACATTGCGGTTTTTGGCGGAGGCTGTTTTTGGTGCACAGAGGCAATCTTTGAGAGATTAGGTGGAGTTTTGAGTGTTGAAAGTGGTTACGCCGGAGGCAGTGCGGAGAATCCGAATTATGAAAATGTTTCAAGCGGACACAGCGGACACGCGGAAGTGATAAAAATTGAATTTGATTCGGAAAAAATTTCTTATGAAGATTTATTGACCGTTTTTTTCTTTACTCACGACCCGACTACCTTAAATCGCCAAGGGGCGGATATCGGCGCTCAATATCGCTCTCTGATTTTCTATACCGACAAAGAGCAACAATCAAAAGCAGAGGAGTTTATTAAAAGGTTGGAAGACGAAAAAGCTTACAGCAATCCTATTGTGACCGAAGTCAAACCCTTGGAGAAATTTTATCCGGCTGAAGCTTATCATCAGAAATATTATAAAAACAACAAAGATGCGCCTTATTGTCAGATTGTTATTGCCCCGAAACTGGATAAGTTGGAGAAACGTTTTTCTGCCCTATTGAATAATAAATAGTTTGTAAAATTAATTATTACTAAAAACCTTTTAAAATATGGATAAAATCAATAAAACAAAAATTAACACGGGAGAAAACATAAGTGAAGAATTGCGACAGGTTGCTATTAATGGCGGCACGGAAATGCCGTTTACCGGCAAATACTGGAATTCGGACAATGTCGGAACATATCGTTGCGCCGTTTGCGGAGCGGAACTTTTTTCTTCAGATACGAAGTTTGATTCCGGTACCGGCTGGCCGAGTTTTACAGAACCGACAAATTTGACCAACGTTGAACTTAAAAAAGACAACAGTCACGGAATGATTCGCATGGAAGTGTTGTGTAAAAATTGCGGCGCTCATCTGGGTCATGTTTTTGATGATGGTCCAAAAGAAAAAGGCGGAAAACGTTATTGCATCAATTCCGTTTGTTTGAATCTGGAAGAAAAAAAGTAAAGAACTTCGCGCGGGAAGAGCGTGGGGCGTAAGGAATCGCTCTTCTCGCGGAACAGGGCGGATGTTCTTTTCTGGAAAAGAATAATTTATTTTTTAAAAAAAGATGAAAAAATGATTTTCCACCAAAATATTAATGAAAAAAACAAATCTTTCAAACTTTTTGTGTTTATAATTTTGGCAGGCCTTATTTTCCCAGTCATTTTTTTCTTAATTAAAACAAATTTGCATTACAATGTTGGTAAATACCTTGTTTTACAAGGTATTTCCACGAGATTGGGTGATGCAAAAACCTTAAAAATTGGTAATACAAGTGTGAATATGGAAGTAGTTGATACGCCTGAAGCGATGGAAAAAGGGCTCGGTGGCAGAGATAGTCTGAATTCTGGCCAAGGTATGTTGTTTGAGTTTTCAAATGATGGAAAGTGGGGGATTTGGATGAAAGATATGAAATTTTCGATTGATATAATTTGGTTTGATAAATTTTTGAAAGTTGTCGGAATGAAAGAAAACGCGACACCGGAATCTTTTCCTGAAATTTTTTATCCAAAAACTTCGGCGAGTTATGTTTTAGAAGTTCCTGCCGGTTTTGTCCAAAAAGAACTAATTAAAATTAATGACCGCGCGGAAATTTTTGCAAAGTAGTCGAAAAGACTAGGTTTTTCAAAAACTTTTCCCACTACTAGTGGACAGCACAGCGCTTTTATTTCTGAATAGAAGAAAAACTCGTTATTCACTTTCCCACCGGCCTTTATAGAGTTACAATGTTAACTGAAATAATTTTTCAAAAATATTTATTAATAATTTTTTTCTCAATATGGTAAAAAACAGCAAGAAAGAATTAAGCAGTGAACCAAGGTCGTCTGGGTTTGTTAAAACTGTTCAGAAGCGTGACGGTTCGATTGTTTCTTTTGATATTGAAAGAGTTAAAACTGCAATTTTCAAAGCAATGGTTCAGACTGGCGATGGTACCGAGGAAGAGGCTTCTTTGGTAGCCAATAAAGTGCTTGCTGAATTGGTAAAAATCGCCAAACACCATAAAAATTTCGTGCCGACGGTTGAGGGAATTCAAGATACTGTTGAAAATGAGCTTATTTTAAGCGGTTACGTGAAAACGGCGAAATCTTACATTTTATATCGTGAAAAAAGGTCAAAATTGCGAGAAAAAGGTTTGATGGTTCCAGACAGAGTCAGAAAATTGGCTTCGGAGAGTAAAAAATATTTTAGAAATCCGCTAGGCGAGTTCATTTTTTATAGAAGCTATTCTCGTTGGATTGCTGAAGAAGATAGACGGGAAACTTGGATTGAAACCGTGGACAGGTATGTCGCTTTTATGAAAGAAAATCTTGGTAAGAAACTTAAGGAGTCTGAATATAAAGAAATTCGCGATGGAATTTTGAAACATGAAGCAATGCCGTCGATGAGACTTTTGCAATTTTCCGGCGGAGCGGCTAGAACAACAAATGTTTGCGCTTACAACTGTTCTTACATAGCGCCTGAAAGCTTTCGTGATATCGCCGAGATTATGTATGTTTCAATGTGTGGCACTGGCGCCGGTTGGAGCGTAGAAAGTCAGAATGTTCAAAAACTTCCGCAAATAAAAGTTCAGAGCGGTAAAAAATTGGCGCCTCATATGGTGGGTGATAACAAAGAAGGTTGGTGCGACGCGCTTATCTTAGGTATGGAAACTTGGGCAAATGGCAATGATCTTGAGTTTGATTATTCGCAAATAAGGCCGGCTGGCGCGCGTTTAAAAACAATGGGGGGAAAAGCTTCCGGACCTGACCCGCTTCGCCGATTACTTGATTTTACAAGGTCAAAAATGCTTGCAAAACAAGGACGTAGGCTTTCAAACTTGGATGTTCACGACATTATTTGTATGATTGGCGATTGTGTCGTTTCTGGAGGTGTAAGAAGAAGCGCCATGATATCTCTTTCAGATTTTGACGATGAACATATTCGTGATGCTAAAAAAGGTCAGTTTTATGTTTCCGAACCGCAAAGAATGCTTGCAAATAATTCAGCTGTTTACCTTAATAAACCTTCAAATGTTGAATTTTTAAATGAATGGACCGCCCTTATGAATTCCGGTTCGGGCGAGAGGGGGATTTTTAATCGCGGTTCTTTGGTAAAACAATTACCAGAAAGGCGTTTGAAAGTTCTCAAAGAGTTTATGGATGCTTCCGGAACAAAAATTGTCGGTTCTATAGGCACCAATCCTTGCGGTGAAATAATTTTACAATCAAAACAGTTCTGTAATCTTTCAGAGGTTGTTGCTAGAAAAGAAGACACTTTTGAATCGTTGAAGCGAAAAATTCGTTTGGCTACCATTCTCGGCACCTATCAATCTTCGCTTACAAATTTCCCGTATCTTTCAAAGGGTTGGAAGGAACACTGCGATAAAGAGAGATTGCTTGGCGTTTCAATTACTGGTCAATGGGATTCTCCAGAAGTTAGAAAGCCAGAAACTTTGAAAAAATTGAGGATGGAAGCTATCAGGATAAACAAGGTTTATGCCAAACGATTTGGCGTCAGCGAATCAACCGCAATTACAGCCGTAAAGCCATCTGGCACTCTTTCCCAAATGGTTGATTGTTCGTCGGGTATGCATCCGCGTCATTCCGCTTTCTACATTCGTCGAGTCAGGATTGCCGCTACCGACTCTCTCTTTAAAATGCTTCGTGATCAAGGCGTTCCTTATTATCCGGAAGTTGGTCAAAGCGCCGAAAACGCAACCACTTATGTTTTGGAATTTCCAGTTAAGGCTCCAGGAAACTCAATTTTCAAGGACGATATTACCGCTCTAGAACAATTGGAATATTGGAAGAATGTAAAAGTGAATTATACCGAGCACAATCCGTCAGTTACAGTTTCAGTGGGGGATAACGAATGGATCGCGGTTGCCAACTGGCTTTATGAAAACTGGGAGATTATTGGAGGATTATCATTTTTACCGAGAGAAAAACACGTTTACAAATTGGCGCCATACGAACCGATTGACGAAAAAACTTACAATGAATTGGCCAAACGTTTGGCCCATATTGATTACTCCAAAATAATCACTTATGAAAAACAGGATGAGACGGAAGTTAAAAAAGAGTTGGCTTGCGTGTCGGGGGTGTGTGAAATTGCTTTGTAAACAAGGTAATCTGACTTATCACTAATAATTTATAACTAATCACAAATCCCCATTGCCCTGAGGATGAGGATACAGGGCGATGGGGATTATTTGGAGTTAAAAAAACTAGCCGAGCTTCGGCTAGTAAGTGAGAGGTCTGTTGTTTCTCCTCAATACAAATGGCCACCCAATGCATAAAAGGAAACATAACACAGCAAAATTCACGTAGCTTGTTACCGGTTCTGTCCCTTCTTCTCTAATGTAAGTCTTGAAGGTGTACTTTTGCGGGCGAGTCAAGTCTTTCTTTACTTTGAATTCAGCGGTGATGTATTTGATCGCTACCACGATGCCAATGAGAAGCCAGAGCACGCAACCGCAAACTGTCAAGATTACCCAAGTTTTCATAATATTTTGTTAAACTAGACAAAATCTTACGCTATCAAGCGCTATTGTCAATCAAAAATCACCCCTTTTGGGGGCGATTTTTGTTCTGATTGCATCGCGTCTATAAGCCGAATTCTGTTGCCAACATTAAAATGTTGGTAGATGGCCATTTATCTCCGATTAGTGTTGCCACCAACCTTTAGCGACTCTCCCAGCACTTTCTAAAAGTTTAGGTTAAGAAATTTAAAGACTTTTTCTGAGCATTATAATCTTATTTCTTTTTCTAAACTGCTAGAAAGTGCTGGGCACGGTCTTGCACAGGGGTAAGGATTTGGCCGTTGCACTCCGCGTATTACTAAGCGGACTCATCCAATAATAGAAGCAAGCTTCACCATTGGATGATTTTTTCCTTTCGGAAAAAATCGTCTCTGTTCGCACCTCTTAAACCCACAATCTGGTTTAGACGGGCGTTACCCGCTACCTTTATCAGCGCTCCGCGCTGATAACTAATTACAAATCACATTTCACTTATCACCGGACGAGAATCTTTGTTCCCGAATGGTTATTAGTTATGAGTGATAGGTTATGAGTTATTAGTGCGAAGCACTGATACTGTGTTCGGACTTTCCTCCCAGCACTTTCTAAAAGTTTAGGTTAAGAAATTTAAAGACTTTTTCTGAGCATTATAATCTTATTTCTTTTTCTAAACTGCTAGAAAGTGCTGGGC
>JAKAHN010000013.1:0-1949 GCA_021814895.1 bacterium | reverse complement strand
CCGATCTGCGACTCTAGAAATTATAGCATAAAAATTTATATAAAACAATAGAATAAATCTTTTGAACCAAAACAGATATGGATTATAATAGTTCGAGTAACACTTTAAAAGTCATTTTTTATATTATGGATAACACAGATACAGAATTAGCTAATAATTTAAGTATTGAGTCAGAAGCAAAAACAAAAGGAAAATTTTTAAACAAATTGGTTTTTTTTGGTTTGTTGTCTTCCATTTTTCTTATACCTCTAATTTTTATTCCTTCTCAATCTGTTAACTTTGTGTTCACAAAACAAGTTTTGTTCTCCACTGTCATTTTTGTGGCGTTTTTATTTTGGTTGTTTTTAAGATTGAAAGAGGGTAGATATGAATTACCGATTTCCCCAATCATATTCGCTCTCGGGGGAGTTGTTTTGGTGACGATTTTATCGTCGTTATTTTCAGGCGTAATCAGACAATCTTTTTTTGGGACAGGGTTTGAAGTTGGCACAGCAATTTCAATTCTTGTCGGATTTTTGGCTGTTTTTCTTATACCTTTGTATTTTACCAATAAAGATAGGATTTTTCTCGGTTATGTAATGTTTTTTTCCGCTTTCGCTGTCCTCTCTTTATTTGAAATTATCAGACTTTGTTTTGGGCCAAATGTTCTTTCTTTCGGATTCTTTACCGACACGACTTCAAATATGATTGGCAGTTGGAACGATATGGGAGTTTTCTTTGGTTTAACGACGTTGCTTGCTTTGGTCACTATTGAATTTTTCCCCACAGGCAAATTAATCAAGTTTTTATCTTTTGCTTCAATGTTTGTTTCGCTTTGCCTTCTCGCTTTTATAAATTTATCAATGATCTGGCTTGCTCTCGGTTTATTCTCAACCGTGCTTTTTGTTTATCTTTTTTCTTTTTCTAAAAAACACAGTATTAACGAGCCCGAATTGGAAGACGGTATGGAAGAATCCATTGAAGAGGAAAAGATTGTTTCTTCTCGCCGTTTCCCCACAGCTACGCTTATTGTTGTTGTTATTTCAATATTATTTATTATTGGCGGCGGTTACATTAATAACTGGCTTTCAACAAAATTTAATATCTCACAAATAGATGTACGTCCGTCCTGGCAAGCAACCGTTTCTGTAGCTAAAGAAACACTTAAAATACACCCGTTATTTGGCGCCGGACCAAATCAGTTTTTTACAGAATGGCTGAAGTACAAAGACCCAGCTATTAACTCCACAATGTTTTGGAATTCAAATTTTATTTACGGCATTGGTTTGATTCCAACTTACGTTATCAATACCGGCCTGCTTGGAGCTGTTGCATGGTTGGCTTTTTTCATTTTTCTTCTTTATGCCGGTTTCAGAGCGATATTTTTGCCGTCTAAAGACCGCTTTCTTCGTTACCTGACAATTTCTTCCTTTCTAGGTTCATTTTTCCTTTGGATTTTTAATGTCTTTTATGCTCCTGGGAACGTGATGGTTGCTTTGACCTTTATTTTTACCGGCTTGTTTATTTCCGCTTTAGTCAAAGAAGGACTGATAAAAATAAAGACTGGTTTATACACCGAAAATGCAAAAAGCAGTTTTATTTCTGTTTTGATTCTGATATCTCTTCTGGTCGGTGTTTTCGGTTTGGGATACGGAATCATAGAGCGTTATTTTGCTTACCTTTCTTATCAAAAAGGTTTAGTTGCCCTAAATATGAACGGCAACGTCGATAGCGCTGAAGCAAATTTTTTTAAGGCGGCTTCTTTATCACAAAACGATGTTTTCTATCGGGCTCTTACCGAAATCGGTATCATAAGAATGAGTAATTTGTTAAATTCCGCGTCAAAAGATACTCCAGCTTCAACCCTGCAAAGTCAATTCCAAAATATTTTAGGGACAACTTTGAATTATGCTACCGAAGCTATAAATATCAATAATGGTAATTATCAAAACTGGGTTGAGCGCGGGCGA
>JAKAHN010000012.1 GCA_021814895.1 bacterium | reverse complement strand
TCGTGGTCGTTCCCCGGTCTTCCAGTTTCCGGTCTCGGGAGAAATCCCGCCAGAGGCCTTTCAGATTGAAGCCGATTGGCTTGGAGGTAACTACCTCATTATCCCCGTCAATGGGCAGGGGATTCGTTGGGTGGAGTGGTCTTCTCACCAGGAAGGGGAGGGCGGTACGGATATTGATGAGTTCACATCCAACGGAATATCACCCTATCCACAACCCACTGTGGATGTTCTCAAAATCCCGATCCCTAGGATTACAGATTGGGAGATTGGACCCAATAATTGGCCACCACCGAGTTGGTGGCGATTGATCCTCTGGTACGACGAGGGTCGTACCGACGGAACGGTGTTTGAGTGGCTACCTGGCAGTCAGGTAGTTCGGCGGGAGATTCTCCCGCAACAGCTTTCAATCGCCCTGAGCGGAGGTCTGCTCAAGGTCACCCTTTCGGGCGGAGTGCCAGGTGGCACTTACGTCCTAGAGCCAGTCTCGGCTCTATCTGGGTCAATTCAGACCCAGGCGAACGTTTTGCCACCGCCAACGGCGGTGGCAGACACCAACGGAGTAGCGACCTGGTCGCTCCATCCGACTGGTGTCGGAGAGTTCTTTCGGGCTCGTCTACGGTAAGACGAGCTTACAATTCACGCATCGGCAAGCTTAACTTGCCGATTTTCTTTTATCAATTTGAAACATTGAAGTCAGACTTCAATTTTGGTTCATTGAAGTCTGGTTCATTGAAGTCTGACTTCAATTTTAAAATTTAGACAATCCGATTCCTGACGGTTCTTATACTTTGACAATTAGGGGCGAGGCTAAGGTTAGCAAAAAAATTCACGATATCACTCTGAATTTGAGAGTCAGGACGATCCAGCCGTCATATAAGGAGTTTTAATCCGAAAAAAAACGCTTTGTTTCAAATTGTCTTCAAATTTTAGGCCTTGTTTAAGGCGATTTCTTGTTTAAAATTGACAAAATAAAAAGCAAGTTGCTTCTGGAGATAATCGTTACAAAATGGTAGCTAAAAAAGTCCTTATGTTACTAGCAGGTCTTGTTAAAGAAGTAAGTTAATAATCCTCACAAACTGGCCACAAAGAACTGAGCATTCCTATTAAAAATTATTAATAGAGTCAGTTTCTTAAAAGTGAATCTCTTGAAATCAAACGTGCCAATATTGTTATGAAATAAATTAAAATAAAAATGCCACCGGAGTTACTCGGTGGCATTGAGATAGTAAATGTGGGGATTAATTCTTGATTACCCCTTGTTTCTGAAGGAACGACCTCACCCTGTCCCTAAAGAATTTAACAGCATGACAGGCATAGTCATCGCGTGAGTTGAAGAAGTCCCCATGAAGAAAAAATGCGTTGGCCCTGCATCCCGTACCACAGAGGGGGATGAGTTCGCAACCTTGGCAGTCCCTGACCCCTTTGATTTTAACAGATTTCACCTTTTGCATTTCTGCCGAGTACCAAATGTCCCAGAGACTTGACTTGCCGATGTTTCCGATAGGCAACTCGTTGCAGTATGCGCAAGAAACCACATCGCCGTTCGGCTTTATGTTGACCTCATGCCGGCGGCCTTCGTAGTCGCAAACGTAATCCTCAGGCGTAAGGTTCGGCAAACCCTGCTCAAACAGCACATCCCTATACATGTACTCCACTTGAAGGGGAAATGGCTGGCCTTTTTCAAAATGTTTCTGCAAAATGCTGAAGCACCTTTCGGCAATCATGTTCCAATCGGCGCTGAACTGGAGGTGATCTTTGAAATTCGGCGTCATCTTGGGAAAACCCAAGCGCCAATTAAACACCCCTATGGACAACATCAGGTCGTGCATCCTTTCCAGAATATTGATGTTTTCAGCATTGATCACTGTATTGACTGTAACCCTGAAACCAGCTTGGACTAAAGAACTAATGCCGGCGACGATCTTTTCCAGGACTCTTTTTGCGGTTTTGCTTGGGAAACCCCTGAACATGAATTGCTCGCCGGGCAAGGAATCCAGACTGATATACAGGGGGGGCTTTTTTCGCAGAGAGCTGAGCATCCGAATGGTTTTGTCGTCAATAAGTAATCCGTTGGTGAACAGCGCTGAGATGTAGATGTCTCTACACTCAATGTTTCTTAAGAGGTGTTCCAGATTAGGCATCATCAGCGGTTCGCCACCGCTTACGGACACGCTACTGACCTGAAGCCGAAGCATTTCGTCGAGCACTCTTTCTACAAAACTTTCCGGCAAGGTCAAGCTGTTTTTGACGTGTGAACCTTGGTAACAATGAGCACAGCGCATATTGCATACGCCACTAGGCTCAAAGTGTACCGCTTCTAAGCGCAAATCTGGAACAGGTTCATAAAAAACCCGTTCCAGTCCGTCTGTCGAGATTGCCCCAAGGCCGCTCAGTTTTTCGAGAAAATTGGTAATTACGATATGAGAGCCTTCATCATAATCACCGAGTATTTCACTGCGCGTTTTTGTTCCATCAAGAAAGCGGATGAACTCGGCCTGGTCGCTTTCCAATGGGTAATTTGCTCCGGTTTGTAAATCCTGAAGTAGAGATTCTGACTTGCTTTGCCTCAACACAAAATTTCGGTGTAATGATAGTTTCATAATCGTACAGAGTTGTGGGGGGCAAGACGAGCTTGCCCCCTTGGGTTTATCCGCCCTTGTCGCTGCTGTCGTTCAGAGCCTGAGTGAGCCGCACTTTCAGCGTGCGGCGCTTCAGCCCCGAATGTATCAGCTTTTTCTTTTTTTTCATGGTTAGTCCTTACAATTGATGTTAAGGAACCTTGGTTCAAGACCGACATGGCACTCACCAGCGGCCCACCTATAATAATCTATAATGAAATTATTTTATTGTAAAGGTCGGCAGATAAAATAAACCCGACCGGATTTAGTTGGTATTTTTTTAATGGAAAAATAATTTTTTAACAGTTTTGACACCTTTGTTATCGGAAATGATTTTTCTTTTATGATGTTAATTCCAGACGGCGTAGTCACTTTCCAGTAAAAAATATTTTCCTTGCGAGAAATTTTAATTTTTACCCCGTTGCCTCTATTTATAGTTTTACCTATTAAGGCATTTAGTTTATTTAATGTATTCATGTCAAATATGAGTACGCCTCTTGGTGAAAGATGTTTAGAACAACTAACAAAAAACCTTTTCCAGTCGCTGAATTTGGTTAAATGGTTTACGGTATCAAACAAACAAATAATTGCGTCGAATTTCTCAGCAAGTTTGAAATTGGTCATATTTTTTTTGAAAAGCTTTTCGCTAGAGATTCGTCTCGTTGCTATTTCAAGCATAGCTTTGGAATTATCTATCCCCCAAACGTTGTAGCCCTTTTTCTTAAAATACTCTAAAGTAACACCGGTTCCGCAACCCACATCTAGAAGTTTCCCAGTAGGAAGAAATCTCTCAATCTCCATCGCCCTTTTCAATGAGTAAATGATTTTCTCATCATAATATCTTGCCATATTTTTATATTGGTCCATAGGTTAATTATAGTGCTAAGATTGTCTCATTTACAATAGCTTGAATAACCCTACCCATTTCTGCACTCCACTGGTGATGTCATTTTCTATTGAAGTTAGACTTCAATGAACTTAATTCTCCTCAAACAACTCTTTATCTTTTTTGAATAAGTAACTGGCGATGTAATATATGGTATAAGTTATGAAGAATGCCGCCAAAACATCAATTGAATAGTGAAGGTGGGCTAAAAGGACAACAATACCGAAAAAAATCGCGATAAGGGTAAAAAAGACGAACAGTTTTTTATTTTTATGAAAAATTAAAGCCATTAAGAAGGGCAGGCCGGTATGGCCGGAAAAAAACAAATCTCCGCCAAACATAAACTTTTCCAAAAAAGTTTGCGGGTTCAGCATTGCTTCTTGGTCAGGAAAAGGACCGATGTGAGTTAGAGATATGAATACCGAACGGACTAAAACAAATACAGCCACTGATTTCAATATGAACGGAAGACGGCGAGGTTTTTTAATTCCAAGGAACGCCACATAAGCCCAAAAAATAAACGGACCATAAAAGAAAACTCCGTCAAGATCAAACACCGGAATGTTATTTAACACGATATCCGTAACCGGACTGCTGGCGCTTTCTGTCGCGTATTGTCCGGCATAAACACCTACTACCATACTGGCGCAAAGCAACATTAACCCAATAGCTAAAGAAAGTAAAAAATCTTTATTTTTGAACAGTTTTTTATATTCTTCCGCCATATTTTATTTTTTTGATTCTAAAAATTTTTTAATTTCGACTGAAACTTCCGGGAAATTATTAAGAACGATTATGTGGTCGGTGTTCGGTAATATCACCAGCTTTGAATTCTTTATTTTATCGGCGATTATTTTTGAGTTTTCAACCGGAAATATTGTATCTTTTTCGCCGTGGATGATCAATGTCGGGACGGCGATTTTTTCCAAAAGCTCGGCGTAATTTTTTCCGTATGTTTGAAGACTGCCAAAAATATAAGTTCTGAGTCCAGTGTTGCCGATATCCGCCATCATTCTTCTCACATTCCAATCGCCGGAATTTTTATATTTTTCGTAATCAATATGCCGGCCTGGTTTTTGGGAAAAAGGCAGAGCTTTAACGGCGAACGCCAAAAATTTGATAAATGGTTTGGCGATTTTTTCCAGCGGTCTTTCTCCGACAGAAAAATTCGGGCTCAAAAGAATTAAGGAGTTCAGCATTTCTCCGTATTTTTTTATAAACTCAAAAACTACCAAAACGGCAAACGAATGGCTGATCAGAGTGAACTTGTTTAATTTGAGCTCTTCAAGCAGTTTCTTTATATCATCAGCCATCTTTTCCAGGCTGTAATCATTGCAGTTCTTATATTTTATTGATTTGCCATGCCCGCGAAGGTCAAGTGACAGAGTATTATATTTATCATTGAAGAATTTCTCATAAGACAGCCATGCCGATGAACTGCCGGAAATGCCGTGGACAAAAACCAATGTCGACTGATTTTCGTGAAAATCGTTCAGACGATAATACAAGCCGTTTTTTGAAATTTTTTCTATCATTTATTTTCAATCAAGGAATAGTAGGTATTTTCAAGTTCCTCAACGCTTTTATGGATATCGTATTGTCGGCTCAATGCCAAGCTTGAATTGGCCATACTTCGACGCAGATTTTCATCAGCGAGTAGAGTGATAATTTTTTGAGCCAAATCTTTGTGGTTTTTCGGTTCAAACAATAATCCGTTATCTTTAACAAAAAATCTGGCGGCGTTCATTTTTGCGTTTGTTGTAATAATCGGCTTGCCACAAGCCATTGCTTCAAGAATTGTCATACCTTCAAGCTCGGCCAAAGTGGGAGAGATAAAAATATCGGCGACATTGAAAGATTTTATCAGGTCTCCGTTATCTATCATACCTAAAAATTTAACGCTTTCTTTAATTCCGATTTGCGCCGATAAGTTTTCCAGTTTTTTTCTAAGATATCCGCCTCCCACTATGATAATTTCAGTGTTCGGGCGGTTTTTGATCACATAAGGCGCCGCTTTAATCAGGGTTTCTATGGATTTTTCCGGGTAAAGCCTGCCGACATAAACCAAATGAAGCTTGTTGCTCGAAAGATTATAGCGATTGTAAAAATCATCAATTCCCATCGGTTTGAATTCCTCAAGATTTATTCCATTTGAAATCACAACGGATTTTTTGTCTTGTTGACAAAGATGGTGCAGGAGTTCCTGCGCCATTTGAGAAGGGTAAATAATCGTGTCAGCCTTGTTGTAAAGCCAAGCAAGAAATTTATTCCAAATCCAAAAAAGAATCGGCTGAATGAATTTTGGCGTGTCTATGAACACATTCTCCGGCTGAGAGTGCGAATGGGCGACTATTTTTACGCCAAGCGCTCGTGCTGCCATTTGAGCAACGACGGCGCCGGACATAGGGAGCCACATATGAACGATGTCTATTTTTTCGTCAAGCAGGATTTTTTTAATTTCACCAATAGTCGGGAAAGCCAAATGCCAGCCACCTGATTTTGGAACGGGGATACTGCGGAATCGGAAAACTTTTCCGCCGACAAAATGACCGTTCGTTTTATTTTTTTTATCTCTGGCGCCGATGTAGATTATGTTATGGCCGTTTTTTGAAAGTAGAGCGCCGAAGCGTTCCATTGAGACTGTTACGCCCGCTTTAAAATCGCCAATCGGGTCGCAAATCATCGCGATATTAAGTTTTTTTCTAGTCAGATAATTTACCATATTAAGATAAACTCGATTTTATTTTTTTATAATTTTGTTACGCGCTTTAATAATCAATATGGCAATAATAATTAACGCGACAATTGTCATCGTTGCGGCGAAATAATCAAAATATCTGCCGATTTGGACATAAGCTCCGCCAAACAAAAAACCAATAATAACCAAAACAGCCGACTGGATTAAGCTGACATAGAAACAGGTGAAGAAATATTTTGAGTAGGGAATTTTTAAACTGCCGGCGGTTATAAGCCCCGAAATGCCGATACCGTGAAAAACTTTTGACATTACCAAGGATTTTTTTCTATGAGTGGTGAAAAAGTTTTTAGCGGAGATAATTTTTTGTTCGGTAATTCTGAATAATTTTCCAAATCGATTGACAAATTTTTCTCCGCCATATCTGCCTATGAGATACAAGATAGCATCACCTATAATGTCTCCTGTTAAGACGATAATGTAGACAACAAGAGCGTTTAGAATTGACAAAGAAGCCAAAAAACCGCCTATAACGGCTAAAATAGGCCCTTCAACGATGGAAAGAGGAAAAAGAATGGCATATTTATATTGAAGAAGTAATGCGATGGTTTGTTCCATTCAAGTTTAAAAGAAAACGGATATGGATATATTTTACCACAGAAAGCTTGTTCCTATAGAGCTGATTATTTATTAAGAGCGGAGCGAGTACCGGGACCTACATTGCCAAGTTGTTCCAGACCGTGAGCCGCTTGATATTTTTTGACAGCTATTTGAGTCAGGGAACCATAATAGCCGGTAATTGGTCCGCTGTAATAACCCTCGTTTGTCAATCTTTTTTGTAATTCTCTAACATCTGTGCCTGTTGAACCAATATTGAGGGGATTGGAGAATCTATAAGATGTTGCTGTTGATGTTTGGTTTGGCGTATCTGGAGTATAACCAGTTGTTGTATTTCCGTTTGCCGAAACAGTGAAGCTGTTAACAGTTCCGCGATTGCTGATATTCCCGGCAGAGTCTGTAACGCTGACATAGCAATTGCTATGGTAACCGTTTGGCAGAGGATTGAAAACAATAGTGTTTAATCCCGGGACGGCATTTTTAGTTTGGCTTGAACAATCTCCATAATAATTTATAGAACCCGCCTTGCTTGAAGTGAATGAATACGATGGAGTGGCGGTAGTAACCATAGATGGCACTGGAACAGTTTCTGCAACCATCGGCAAACTGGCGACGATGGTTTTTTTCACATCATTCCCTGATATTGGGGCGCTAGCAAAACCGTTTGAATCTGTAATGATTACTCCGTTTATTTGCAAAGGAGATGCTCGGTCAGGGTCTCCGCTTTGGACGGTATAGATGGCGGTAAAAGTTGTTCCGCTATTTGAGGTTGTCCAAGTTAGAGGTTGTTCGTTATACGAACCGCTGACTGAGGCGCCAGGTTTTGGCGTGTTTGGAGTCAGAGTAAAAATTATTTTATCGCCGATTTTGAGACCGCCTGGTGTATTGGCCGTAGATGTTAAGTTGTAAGTGCCGGAAGAAGTTGTTTTAGTATTATCTAAAGTCATAGCGAAACTGCCGGTGTTGCCTACATAATCAGAAAATGTTCCTGAGATCGGCAATGGGGTCGGTTCATTGCCAGTTATAGTGTAATTGGCAGAGTATGGTCCAGTACCTGAACCTCCGGTTGAAACCGTATTGCCGGCAATTTTAAGCATTGAATTGGTAAGAGGTTCGTTGGCGCTCCAACTGACTGTAATATAACTGCCGGCGCTGGCGAATGAATTATTAACACCATTTGAAGAAATCGTAATTGAAGAAACGACAGGAGGTTGGCCGTCTAAAACATTGACATAGCCGGTTGTAAAAGGAGAACTGTCGCTTATACTTATTGTCTGTGTGCCAATGTTTAGACTGCCGGAAGCATTACCAGGGAAAGCGTTTCCATCAAAAGTTAATGAAATGGAAGCGGTACCCGATCCGCTTATAGCTGTTAAATTTCTGCCGGCAAGGGACCCGGAAAAAGTGGTGTAATCAGAGATTTTAGTGATTACCGGTTCAGAAAAATAAATTGTCACGTTATTTGGACCGGTTATTTTGGCGCTTTGGATGATTGGCGTTGCAGCGTAAGCATTTGCGTTAAAAGTTATTACGCCTAACACGACAAACAATGAAAGGGCGAAAATGTTTACCGCTCCTGCGAAAAATTTTTTATATAAATTTTTATTCATTTTATTTTATAAATTAATTAATAATTTTTAACTTAAGTAAACTCGTTTTTTTAAAGAGGCGATTCAATTTTGAGTTTTGCTCTATTGGGTCGGTTTCGTTGTCGCTGATTGTGGATATGTATTGGCGTCAGAGGGTCGGATTTGAATTGAATTGGCTGAAAAACTACCGTCTGAATTTGTCGTTCCTGTTATTGTTACAGCCGTGTTTACCGATAGATCGTTATTGGAGCCAGCGATTGTTTTTTGAATTACGGTGTTACCGGAGTAAAAAACTATTTTAGTGCTACCGTCTTGAAGTTTAATAGTTACGCTTTGATTGTCTTTGGAAATAATTTCTCCCGAAATAAAATTTCCTCCGACAGATCCGCGGAAATTTCTTGTTCCTGTTGTGTTCCCCGAATTAATACCAGAACCAAAAAATTGCGCGCCACTTGTCCTTGTTTTGGCAGAAGTTTGGTTTTTACCAAATTGAACGCCACTCCAAAACGTGATTCCGGCGATAACGATTGCGATTATAATGAGAGCGGTTTTGTTGTTCATGTTTATATAGTGATTACTTAATAAATTTCTAATAATAATTTTTTTAGAAAATTGACCTAATTTCTAATTGATCTAATTAGTCTAAACAAATTCCAAGCTCCAAATTCCAATTTCAAAAAAATTTTAAATCTAAAATGGAAAAAATTTAACCCCCCCCAATCTTTTATTTACCCGTTTTTTTTATTTTTTTTACTCATATCTCAATGCATCTATCGGGTTAAGTCGTGAAGCTCTTCGTGCGGGATAATATCCAAAGACTATTCCAATAACAGCTGAAACGCCAAAAGACAGCAGAATTGAAGAAATGGATACCGTTGTTTGAATGATACCAAGTCGGCTAATAAAATACGAGACGGTCCAACCAAAAATAACGCCGATAACTCCGCCAAAGAAAGTCAGCATTACTGATTCGGTTAAAAATTGAATATTAATGTCTCGGCGTTTTGCTCCGATCGCTTTTCTCAAGCCAATTTCTTTTGTTCTTTCAGTGACGGTCGTTAACATCATATTCATTATACCGATACCGCCGACCAAAAGGGAAATGCCTGCTACAGCCGCCAGCAAAATGGTGAATGTGTCGGTCACGCTTGAAGCGGTTGAGATGATATCGTTTTGGTTAAGAATGCTGAAATCTGCAAGCGCCGGATCGGAAATTTTATGCCTTTCTAAAAGCAGATTGGTTACATCTGTTTGCACTTCGGTCATTGATTTTGAATCCGTGGCTTGAATGCTAATCGTGGTCATATATTTATTGCCAGCAAGATATTTTTCAGCGCTTTCAAGGGGAATATAGATAGTATCATCTTGATTGCCGAAACCACTGCCACCTTTTGCGACAGTGACACCGATTATTTTGAACTCAAGTTTGTTGATCCTAATTGTTTGACCAACAACATCGCCGGCGTCTACGCCGAATAAGTCATTTTTCACGGTTGGGCCTATTACTGCCACTTTGGCGCCACTTGAATTGTTCTGGTCGGAGACGAAAGATCCGTCTGCGATTTGGACATTTCGAACACTGGGATAGCTTGACGTTACTCCTATGACAGAGGTGTTTGTATTAGTGCCCTTAGCAACCACTTGATATCGTCCTGATATTTCAGGCGCTACGGCTCTGATTGAAGAGATGTTAGAAGATATTGCCAAAGCGTCTTCTTCTGTCAATGTTCTGGCTGAACCGCGGGCGGTACTTACTCCGAATCCTTGGTTTCTTTGCGCTCCCGGCATAATTTGGATTAGATTTGAACCAAGCGATTGAATGCGAGATTCAATTGAACTTTGAGCGCCAGCGCCGATAGATACCATTATTATGACTGATGAAATGCCGATAATAATGCCGAGCATCGTCAAAGATGTTCGGACCTTATTTGCCGATAGGGCGGCGTATGTTTCTTGTAAGATATCTATGGTTGTCATAAAAATTAGGCCTTAGGTTTTAGGCACTAGGCGCTAGGGGAAAACAACAAGTTTCCTAGAGCCTAAATCCTAGCGCTTAGGATCTGTCTATAATTTTCCTCTGATGTTTTTTATCATCGCTAATAATTTGCCCGTCTTTTATATGAATAATCCTTTCGGCGTGTTCGGCGACATCGGGCTCATGAGTGATTAGTATAATGGTCCTACCTTGCTTTTCATTCAATTTTTGAAAAGTGCTGAGAACAATTTCGCCGGTTTTTGTATCCAAATTGCCTGTCGGTTCATCAGCGAGAATTAAAGCGGGATTATTGACTAAGGCGCGCGCAATGGCAACGCGTTGTATCTGTCCGCCAGAGAGTTGGTTTGAAAGATGATGAAAATGAGCCTCGTCCAATCCAGCCGAGAGGAGCGACGCTCTGGCTCGATTTTCTCGTTCCTCATTATTAACGCCGGCGTAAATTAAAGGAAGCATCACATTTCTAATCACAGTTGCCCGTGGCAAGAGATTAAATGATTGGAAAACAAAACCAACTTTATCCTTTCTTATGTCGGCAAGTTCA
>JAKAHN010000160.1 GCA_021814895.1 bacterium | reverse complement strand
TCTTATAAATCAGAAATTGAGGCGAAATAAAGCGAATGCCTACGGCAAGGGCTCCCCTTGCCGTAGGCATGTTGTTTGCGATAATAGTATAAATGAATTATTTAACATTTTTTACCTTTCTGGTGTTTATTTTAGGAGTAGCTGTCGGCAGTTTTTTAAATGTGGTGATTTTACGCCAAGGCATAGGCAAAGGAAGAAGGAAGAGGTCAATATGTTTATCTTGCGGAGGAAAACTGAATTCTCGCGATCTCGTGCCGATTTTAAGTTTTTTTTGGCTTAAAGGGCGTTGCCGGTTTTGCAAGTCAAAAATTTCTTGGCAATATCCTCTCGTTGAAATTTTTACCGGAGTGCTTTTCTCGCTGTCTTTTTGGTCTGTGCATTTAATGAGTCCTACCAGCTTTGCAATCGTAAATTTTTTATTTTTGTCGGCCATTTTTTCCGTTTTGGTGATTATTTTTGTCTACGATCTGCGCCATAAAATTATCAGCGATTGGTCCGTAATAGTTTTAGGGGTTCTTGCTTTTTCAAGGTTGGTTTTTTTAAATTGGGGGAATTTGGCAGGTAGCAATTTTCTTTTAAATCTTTTGTCCGGGTTTACAGTCGCCTTACCGTTCTTTTTATTTTGGCTTTTGTCTCGCGGAAGGTGGATGGGTTTGGGCGACGCCAAGCTGATGCTGGGGCTCGGCTGGTTTCTCGGCTGGTCGCTATGGTTGCCGGCGACAGTGCTGGCTTTTTGGATAGGAGCGATTGTTTCTGTTTCTCTTATTTTAGCAAAACACATCAATATCGTGGCAAAAAAGTTCGCAATCTTCATACGATTGCCTAAAATCGGCCTTAAAACCGAAATTCCTTTCGCCCCCTTTCTTATTTTTTCCGCCCTGTTTTCATTCTTATTTAATTTTAATGTTTTAGGTGCCATTTCCCGATTTTTACTGTAAAATTGTGTTGATGAATTAAGTATACTAATGCACGAATGACACTAGCCTAACTAATTAAAAATGTTTACAAATCAACTTTTACAAATCAACTAATGAAGGTGAATAATAACAACCATTTTTTTGGCGCCAAAAACCATCCTAACGGCTTTACGCTGGTTGAGATGATAATCGTTATTTTTATAATGGTTTTGATTACCTCCGGTTTTTATATCAGTTATTCTCGTTTTAACAATAATGTGATTTTGACTAATATAGTTTATGATATTTCTTCCACAATAAGGCAGACCCAATCTTTCGGCCTTTCCGTTAAAAGTTGGGAGCAGAATTTTTTGGCCACACAGTCGTCGCCTCTCACCGGTTTTGATGCCGGTTACGGTGTAAGATTCGCCTCCGACCAAAATAAAAAATTCGCTTTGTTTTATGATAAAGTTGAGGAAGGCGTAAATAATTGGCGTTGCGGTTTGAATGCCGACAGTTTTACGACTGTAAATGGTTGCGAGGACTCGGCTGAAAGTGGCAGTTTGTATCAAATTGTCGGCCAGGATTCAATCTCAAAATTTTGCGCGGTCAAATCTGACAGTACCAAAGATTGCTATGATTTTTCCACAGGCGCAAGTATAGAATATCTGGATATCATTTTTCATCGCGCGGACCCGGATTCTGCGACGGTTGGACCAAGTCCGGACGCTTATTTTTCCACCAGCGCTGATGTTTATCCAAACGACTATCAATCGGCGGAAATTACAGTTACTACCCCCGCCGGTTTTACCAGAACGATTTATGTCACGACTATAGGGCAGATATATGTGCAGTAATGCAAAAAAGCAAAATGACCATTAAAAGTGAAAAAATCAAAAAGAAAGTCCAAACCGGAGGTTTTACTTTGGTTGAACTTATCATATCGGTCGGAATTTTTTCATTGCTTATGGTTTTGTCTGTCGGCGCCCTGCTTGCTGTTGTTTCGGCTAATAAAAACGCCCAAGGAATAAAATCAGCCGTTGAGAATTTGAATTTTTCGTTGGAGACAATGGCGCGGACAATTCGTTCCGGTTCAAATTATGTTTGCGAAGACACCAACTCAGACGGTAAATGCAATCACATTTCTTTTTATGACCGGAGCGGAGCATACGAGGTTTTTAACGAAAATGTGGGAGTGAAGATTGATTATTATCTTTACGGGGCGACTCTGATGAGAACTGTTAGTGGGGCGAATCCTGTGGCCATGACGTCGAGTGATGTAAGTGTAAATTTATTAAGATTTGATATTGATATAATGAAGCAACCGAATGTCCTGATTATTATTGACGGTTTGGTAAATTATAAAAATACTTTAGAGACTAAATTTCAAATTGAAACACTGGCGGTTCAGAGATATTTTAATAAATAAAATAAATATTTATGTTTAATAACTCAAGTTTAAAACGCGGAGACAAATGGCGAATAAAAAAACTTTTTAGGTGTCGTTGGACTAATTTTAATATAGGTTTTACGCTCGTAGAAACTATTGTGGCGGTTTCTCTGATTTCGTTTGCTTTAATTGCTCCTATCACGGGTGCTCAAAGGTCTT
>JAKAHN010000159.1 GCA_021814895.1 bacterium | reverse complement strand
TCGACAGTGTAACCCCTTATAAAACAGCCGACGACGCGATAATTTTGTTTTTGCAATAAAAAAGCAGCCACGGAACTATCTACCCCTCCGGACATCATCACAAAAACAGTTGGTTTTTTATAACCTTTTTTAATCATAATGAGGACTTATAATAAAGTTATTTTCCTCTTTCTTCAAGGTCTTTGATTTCTTTAAGAATAAGGACTTCAATGCTATCCAGGTCGTTTTTTATCTGATCTATTATCTTCTTTTTACGCTGCAATAATTCTTTCCTTGTTTTTGCTCCCTCTAGCAATAAAAGATAGGAGCGGATATTTTTTAAAAGAACTCCGAAATACTCGGAAATAGCGACTTCCGGCTCTTGCGATTCTTTTTTGATTCTTTTATGCAATTCCACGTATTTTCGCCAAAAATTCATAATCAAATAAATCATTAAAAGAATTATCGCTAATATTGAGACAATAATTACTAAATAAGGAAGAGATGTGGTTAAAAATGTTTCTATTGGTCTCTTTTTTATAATAAGAGTTTGAATTGCCGATCTTTCGCTTAGAGCTCCTCGGTCGTCTACGGCCTCTGCCCACAAACTATACACCCCGTCTTTAAATCTAAAATCAAAAATACTTCCTGATATTGCCGCCTCCATGTCTTTTTCTTTAATTTGCCAGACCAAGCTAAAAAATCCATTTTTATCGCTTTTGATATTTTGGCTTAAAGCTTTATTTTGTCCTGATTTTAGAAATATTGTTATGGTTGAATTCGGGACACTGTTGCCTTCTATTACTAAAGGATCGCCTTCGGTTATCTCTTTAGGATAATTAGTGATGACTGGAGCTGGTATTGGTTTTATAACAAATTCAGCTGAATCAACTGTATAATTGCCGGCTTTGTCAGACGCCTTAACCACAATGGTATGCCGGCCAGGCCCTTGCGACGGCAGACGAAAAATATGCGACTGATTTGGTTTTTCTATCTTATCCTCATAGTTGGAGACAAACCACTCGCCATTGTCAATTTTTACATCGCAATGTCCCGCTGTCCCCGAAACCGCATCCTTATGGTCAACTGTTATGGTGGGGCGGGGATTATCTGTTTCTTGCCCGTCAATGAATTTTATTTTGAAAGGCGTTGGCGGCTGAGCATCTATTTGGAACCGAAAATGAGAAATCGATCCCCAACCGTTATTATTATGAAATTGGGCGTGAAAATACCAGGTGCCGTCAGCTATATTTTCAAGCGATTTTTCATTAATAGACGGTTTATACGTAACGGTCGGCCGGGAATTCGGATATTTGTCGTAGAGAATTCTTATTTGGTCTACTCCGTCCGGCAAGTCCCACGTAAATTTCGGATTTTTGTCGGAATACCATTTTTCCGGATTGGGATGAGTGAGCGAATAAATCCGAGGCGCAAGCGGCGCGCCGGCAACTCCGGAAGCAGTGGTAGCCTCCGATGCCTGGGGACCGACTGCCGCAACATTTAAGTTAAATTCCGCCGTTCCCGCATTATCCAAAATATTTGTACCCTTGCCGTCATTAGCTAAGGTTGCCGCCGAAGAAAAATTCAAATACCCGCTGCCGGCTGACTTCACCCTAAAATTAACGGTGATGATTTTACCCCCTTGCCCTTTAAAGCCCGGATTCATAACAATGCCTTCAAAGTTAACCGCGCCCGCGCCGTTTTGAAAAGACGGTTCCTGAACCCAAAAATTGATAGTTGAGCCGCTTTTGGATAAAGAAACAACCTCAAGTTTGTCGGAAGTAAACGATATAACCCCCGAGGCCGCGTTCATTGCCTGGTCCGGACTGGAAACATAAACTGATGCGGAAAAACTTTGACCAACGAGATAATTACCGGCTGACGGAGAAAAATAAAGCGAAGCCGCCAAAGCGGCTTGCGCTCCACTAATAATGGCAACAAATACAACGCCAATGGCCACGAATAATAAGTTCGTCGCAATTCGTCTTATTATTCGTGGTTTTTCGCGGAATATTTCTGCCATAAACTTTTTCCGATAAGATATAAAACAAAAACTCCTGATATTATTATAATCCAAATAAACGGTTGTTCATACCATTTGAGCGGGTATCTCGGTTCAACTACCGCGATTCTTTCATTCCCAGCTTTATCAATCGCTTTCACATAAATATAACTTTTCAATTTTTGATCTTTTAGAAGATAAGGACTTTCGGCCTCAGTCCACTCATTCGTCGCGATTCGTTTTTTCATTCGTCGCGATTCGTGTATGGCATAGTAATCTATGCCTGATCCCTTATCTTGAGTAGCAAAAACTAAAAACCATTTGCCTTCAAAAATAGTGAGATCGGCTGCGATTTGCGGCGTAAATTCTTCCGGCGGATTATGATCTTCGGTTTTTAGGGCCGCGACTTGAGGCGCTGGAATTTGTTCGTCTCCCTTCGGGAGATCCCCCGTAGGAGGAGAGATCAGGAATTGAAAATTGGAAATAGTGAGTGGAACCTCCGTACCTTGCCCGTCGTTACGCAGCGCTTTTATGC
>JAKAHN010000158.1 GCA_021814895.1 bacterium | reverse complement strand
TGTATATAACGCTCTCTCTTCGGTTATGGTAGATTTACTAACGGGAGCAGTTGAAGAAACCGGAGTTTTAGATGAAGGCGTGGACGCGCCCGACTGCCCCGATGACGTTGCTGTCGAAGAAGCAACCGGTTGTTGTTCGGGAACCGAAGTTTTGGAACTAAAAATATACATCAATCCCACAATGACCACGATAAGCAGAATAAACAAAACTAAATTCTCTATTGAAATTTTACCCATATAACTTATATTTAAATCTTTGAAGAATCGGGCGACTTTGCCAACTCCTCATTTATATTCTACAATAATGGCCGAAATAAATATATGGACAGCAAACATAAAATCACATTAACCGCAATCGCCGCTCTTATCCTTATTTTTCAACCGCTTTATTCTTCTGCGGCAGGTTTTCAATTCGGCGCATGGCTTCCTTTTTGGAAGAAACAAACCGGGGCCAATACATTTGCCTTGAATCTGGAGAAATTCTCCCAAATAAGCCCTTTTTCTTATGAAGTTAAAAGTAATGGAGCGCTGATTGATAGTTTAAAAATGAATGACGGATTTTGGCCGATGTGGGTAAAAGCGGTTCAGGATGCCGGAATTAAAGTGATTCCAAGCATAGCAATTTTGGACGGAAATCAAGTTTATTCATTATTATCAAATAAAAAACTTAGAACCAGACACATAAATAACATAGTCAAACTCGTAAAAGACAACAAATATAACGGGATAGATATAGATTACGAAGATAAATCATCCGACACAAGGCAATACTTTGACGATTTTATAAAAGAACTTTGGAAAAAACTCCCTTGGAACAAAACTCTAAGCTGTACTCTTGAATCAAGGATGCCTTTGGATTCGCGGTTTGCGGTCATTCCCGACAACTACAAATATGCCAACGATTTACCGCTTTTAAATAAATATTGCGATGAAATAAGAGTGATGGCTTACGACCAAGGACAAATTGATTTAAAACTGGATGCTCAAAAAGGAAAAAATAATTTTTATGCGCCCGTTGCCGACAAGGATTGGGTTGAAAAAATTCTGAAAGAAATGAAAAAAACCATAAATCCTAAAAAGATGATGCTCGGTATTCCCACTTATGGATATGAATATGAAGTGTCTTGGAATAACGGAGTAACTACCTACAAGCGATTGAAGAGTCAAAATTATCAGCAGGCAATGAATTTGGCGGCTTCGGTCGGAGCGACCCCAACAAGAAATAGCGCGGGAGAATTGAGTTTTGTTTATGCCACCAGCACTTCCGTTAGTGTTTCAAAAAATCTTACTTATCAAATATCTTCCTCTACTCCCCCATTAGGAATATTTCCATCTCCATTGATAACAAGGTATGTCGATTTCAGCGATGCTCAATCGGCAATGGATAAAATAGCCCTGGCTAAAAAATATAAACTTAAAGGAGTCGTGTTCTTTAAGATGGATGGCGATGCAGATCCTGCTTTGTGGGACAAAATAGCTTCCAATTGATATTTTCAATCTTTTGTAACATCTGCGCATTTTCTCTAACGGGGTTTACAAAGGCCTTTTTTGTGATAGTATGATGGCGTCAGTCGGTCTTTTAAAAAACCGAAAGGTCGTAAAAACGTAGTAATGGCCACACATATGAAAAAAATAGTGTTGAGCGTGGCTGTTTTACTTATCGGATTGGGATTTATGGTCGTTGGCGCCGCTGGCGCTCATGCCCAGGAAGTCGGCGCGCCTGTCGCTCCCTCGGCCGGCTTGAGCCAAAATGATGCCTCTACCCTAAAGCAAGGTTTGGATATTTTAAAAAAGACTCTGGACTTGCTTGCAATTAAAATTCAGCAATCCCCCGCTCCGATAGAAAACGCCCCCGCCATCAATTCCGGACTTAACGGACTCAAATCAAGCTTGACTGCCATAAATTCGACGCTTGTAGCGATGAGCCAAATGCCTTCGCAAAATATAGCAGCCGGACCTCAGCAAGAAGAACAGCCGCTATCCGTCGTCAATCAGGAAAGTAATCAGCTTGCGTCCGTATCGTCCACATTCAATTGGAATTACGTCACGTGGCCAGTCATAGCAGTCATCGCCGCAATTGTTTTAACGCTTGTAATTCGAAGAAAGATAGCAGGAAAAAAGTTGATAGTTATCAAGGAGAATATAAAGGAAATGAAAGAAAAATCCGCCTAAAAAGGGCGGATTTTTCTTGGATAAGATATTTACCTTGAATTAAAAAATCTAGGGGGTATTTTTTATATATGGACCCAATAACCCGTCTTGTTTGATAACATTTTTTAATGCCAGATAAGGAATGATTATGCGAGGCTGTCCGGCAACATATGGCCCAACCTGATATTCCTGAAAATAAATAATCAACGCTTGATTGGTAATTCCGTAAATTTCAAAATTTTTGATTTCAGGCGCTGTTCCTTTCTCCTGATCCAGATATTCCTTGGTTGAATCAAGTTGTCCGGATTGGATCTGGTTCAAAAATAGCCTGTAAGCATAGTTTGAAATAATATTGACGTAGTCCGAACCGGAATTAAATAAT
>JAKAHN010000157.1 GCA_021814895.1 bacterium | reverse complement strand
CGATACGGTCTCTATCACGGACGGATGCTCAATCGCCGAGATGATAATTCTGGGAATTATGGCGCAACCCTGACTGCCGGAAGACGAGTTTTTTTGATTTTTAAAAAAAGATTTTAATACTCCGCGGATAATAAGATTGTTGGCCTCCGTAGCTCCGGAAGTAAAAATTATTTCCCGCCGATTTGCCGTAATTGTTTTGGCCAGGGCAATCCTAGCATCATCAATTGCCGCCATAGCTTTTTGGCCGAATGAATGAAGCGAACCGGAGTTGCCAAAATTTCCTTCCTGCTCCAGAAAAGGAATCATGGAGTCGAGAACTTTTTTATCTATCGGCGTTGTCGCCGCATAATCGAGATAAATGTGTTTCATATTTAACGCATAATTATATTTTCCTTAAGAAAGGCGTCTATATTATGCATTACAACGGCCTTATCTGTGGCATTACTTTCAGCAACCTTCACGGCAAACTCATATAGCTGCTGGTTAGTTACCTTTATCCACCGCTCATTTTTATAGAGAAAAATCATTAGAGTAGTAACGGCAATTCTCTTGTTGCCGTTCTGAAATGGATGGTTTTTAATCATAAAATAGAACAACGCAGTCGCTTTGCCCAAAAGACCCTTGTAGAGAGGTCCGGCAAATGTTTGAAATGGAGTTTCAATGCACGACTCGAGCACATTTGGAAATCTTGTCGAAAAATCAGGAATGGGCTCGTCCCATCTCATTAATTCATCTGCTAATCTATAAGCTAAAAAATTAACTTCTGAAATTGTTATTCGGCGAACCCTTCTCATTCTTTTCCAAGTTTTTTAAGTGCAGGCCCATATTCTTTGACCATCCTTCTAACAGCCCTTGTTAAAGACTCTTTTTCTTTTTTTCCTAGAACGACCCCTAATGCTTTTTCAGCCTCTTCTTTTGAAATTATATAATTTCTCCCAATTTTCTGCGCATTAATATTCCCATTTTTTATTCTTTTAAAAACAGCTATTCTGCTTATCCCCATTTGCCGAGCAAGTTCTGACACGGAGACGAAAGACTTAATAACCCTCTTGTGATTCATGGCTTATATATTAATCTAATTACCCTTCACAGGTTAACACGTGTTAACCTGTGAATCAATGGTAACTTGTAAAACCTTGACTAGAATAGCCTCTGGTATAAAAGTTTTTCTCTCCAGTCGAAAGAAACTTTAACCGGTTGAGGCTGATTACGCTGAGGAACCATTAAATGCCCCTGGCTTTTGGCAAGATCATACAACTCTTTGGTGATTTTGACGTCGTTGAGGCAATATTTTTTTAAATCGTCTATTCTTCCTTCTTTGTAAAGAATCGTAGCTTCAAGCCCGTGTCCGTTTTTTCCAACTCCCAAATTAGTTTGAGCCAAAAGATCCAGACCGATGCGCTTTCCGGTCATATCCTCTATATCATCCAGCAAATCGATGCGGGGAATAGCAAACAGGTCAAAGTCATAATGTTTGGCCATAACCGGCAGATCAAATCGGCTTATGGCAAAACCAATTATAAGGTCGCTATTTTTTAAAAGCTCTCCGGCTTCGGCCAGCTGATGTTCTTCAAATGCAAAATATTTATTCTGGTTATACGAATAAAGCCCGACAAGAGAAATATCCAATCCGGAAAAATTATCTCGCCCGACTTCCAAAAAAGTATTTTTTGTTTCTATGTCTATAACAACGGTGTCCTTCATGCCAATTTTATTTGTGAACGGAGTGAACAATTTATAAAATTGAGCACCCCCATCTTTATTTAATTATTTATATCTATCTTTTTTATTAATTTAATGACAGCTCATCATTTTTTATCCTCTTTTTTGTAGACTTACAAAAAAGATGGGGGTAAAGGTTTTGTTGCTCCTCGCTACGCTCGGAGACAAAGCCCTTTAAGCATGCTTGTCCGCCACAGAGCTGGCGGCGTAACTTTCGGGCTTGGTCTTGAACGGAAAATTATATGCCCGAATCATTCCCGTAACCTCCGAGATCAACTCACTGGTCTTGCCATTGGCTCCGACATCGACATGAACCTCAAAATCAAATTTGATACTGATATTCTCCTTCAAAACCTTTAAAATTTCAACAGCCGTTTCAAGCGAAAACATAACTTCTTTTAAAATCCTGTCTCGAAGATTAAAAACCCTCGTTCCCGCCATACGTTTCCAGAAATATATTCCTCCATTTCCCACTCTATGGACAACAATTGCGGTCACAAAATCGGCAGTCTCTCCAAGCGGCTGAGAGTCGCTCCCGACTATTATTTTATAGGCATATTGGGGCTTCTGAAGCATGTAATCATGGATCTGAGATACAATTTCCTCCTGAGAAAGCCTTCTGCCGTCATTTCCGAAAAATAGGTCCGACATACCGGGTAGTGAAACTGCGATGTTTGTCCCGCCTCTTTAGAGGCGGACAATTCGCGCTCAATTAAATAAATAAATTATTAACAATAATATCTACTACTTGCATTGCTTTGTCTGCCAGAATTAATAGCTTTGCGAAGAAATCGCAGTTCTACAACCCGGCATACGCGAGC
>JAKAHN010000156.1 GCA_021814895.1 bacterium | reverse complement strand
ATGATTAAAACTACTAATGCGGACTCGGCAGGGCGAAACAATTTGTCTGGGGGAATGGATTCGCCCTGCCTCGGCTGATTTCCCGCCCGCAGGAGGGGTCTGGGGAGGAATGCGGGCGGTATTTCGGCGGGATTCTAATTTTTTTATTTTCGCCATCATATCTTGTTGTTTGCCTAAACTTAATGTTTTTGTTATCATTATATTAAACAAGTTTATATGCACTCACTATAAGTAGTGTATTATAATAGTTTATCAAAGTCAAAACATTATGGCAAACACTGTTAGTGAAAACATTAGAAAACTTCGGACAAAAAAAGGAATCTCTCAAGATCGTCTATCGAAAGATGCTGATTTGGCCTTAAATACTGTTGTAAAAATTGAAACTGGAGAGAGCCCTAATCCAACGGTTGATACTTTAGAAAAAATAGCAAAAGCTCTGGGGGTTCCAGTAGCTGAATTGTTCAAATAATATTTATGGCAAAAAAAATAGACATTTCAAAACAGAAAAAAGAGCTTTTGCAAAAATTAAAAAGCCCTTCAAAATCTGATGGGTATAAAAGATACTCTGGTACCCCACTTCGTTATGCTGGCGGAAAAACCCTAGCAGTTGGGCATATCGTTAATTTATTGCCAGATAAAATTGGCAAAGTTGTTTCTCCTTTCCTTGGGGGTGCTTCCGTTGAAATTGCTCTAGCAAAAGAACTTGGTATTGAAGTTATTGGTTATGATATTTTCGATATTCTCATAAATTATTGGCACTATCAAATAACTCAACCTAAAGAATTAGCAAAAAAAATTGCAAAGTTTAAGCCAACAAAAGAAGAATATGCACGAGTGAGAGAGATAATGAAAAAACATTGGAAAGGAATTAAAAAATTAGAAGGTCTTGATTTGGCGGCTGTTTATTACTTCAATCACAATTATTCTTACGGACCACACTTTCTCGGCTCACAATCAAGTGTATATCTCCAACCAGAAAGACATTTAACAACAGTAGAGAAAGTTAAAAACTTTGACGCAAAAAACTTAAAAGTTTTTTGCGATAGCTTTGAAAATATAATTCCAAAGCATAAAAACGATTTTTTATATTGCGACCCGCCTTATTATCTAGATGGAGATAGTAAAATGTTTATTGGAATGTATCCGCACCGAAACTTTCCAATACACCACAAAGGTTTTAAGCACGAAAAACTCAGAGACCAATTAAAAGCACACAAAGGCGGTTTTATACTTTCCTACAATGATTGTTCTACAATAAGAGAATGGTATAAAGATTTTAATATGATAACCCCTTCTTGGCAGTACACTTTTAGTCAGGGTGATACTAGAATTGGTAAAAATAGAAATGAGAAAAATAACGGTTCTCATATCAAAAAATCACACGAAATAATAATATGGAAACTCCCAGAATAAGAAAATCAAGGGCTTCATCGTCAGATGAAGCAAGAAGATACCGACAACAAGGACACGATGACGCCCTTGCTTTTGCGTTAGCCATTGGATTGAATGAGGACTATAAAAATGATGCTAAGGCGAAAAAAGATGTAATTGATCCGTCTGGCGATTCTCATTCGGTAAAAAGTGGAGAGAAAAAATGGCAGATATTTTTGTATGGGCTTAACCGTTTTGAAAGCGACGCATTTTTTAGAGTAATGAATGGAATGGGACAGCTTTTGATTGATTGTATAAAATCTTTTCCAGATACATATCAAGAATATGAGCAAAACAAAGCGGAAGCAAAAGAAAAACTGCGACCGCATATGGTAGCTTTGGCTGAAAAATTACAAGACAAACACAGGTTAAGGGCGTTTATTGGTAAATCAATTTTTAATGGTGGTGAAGTAAATTATTTAACAGTTTATCAAGGAAACAAATTCCATGTTTTTTGGGGTAAAGAAGTTGAACAGGTAATGGCAGACAATCTTGAAGTTGCAAACTCACAAGCAAGGCAAGAGGGACAATTTCCAGAGCAAAAAGTGATTTTCAAATTTGACGGAACAAATCTAGCCGAACTTGAGATGAGAAATGATAGTCCTGTTCATTATCGAGAAATTAGATTTAACATGGTCAAACCAAAAGCAATGAAATTGCTTTTCTCAAAAATAACTCTTGTTCAAGAGTATAATGAGAAAGTGATTTTGTATGGAGAAGCAATCAGGCATTTTGGTCGTTGGCGAAAATAAAAAAATTAGAATCCCGCCGAAATCCCGCCCGCATTCCTCCCCAGACCCCTCCTGCGGGCGGGAAATCAGTCGAGGCAGGGCGAATCCTTTCCCCCAGACAAATTGTTTCGCCCTGCCGAGTCCGCATTAGTATTTTTAATCATTTGGATTTTGCTCGAAATAGTTTCGAACTTTGTCCAACAAACACCGCCATACGTAAGTTACGTTCTTAATTAAAACAGGCATAAAAACTTGCTATTTATGCATGTTTTTGATATGGTATAACCCATGTCGCAAAACTCCGCACAAAATCAAGCTTCCCCAAGCACTCCCCGCCCGCCGGTGGTGGTGATTATGGGACACGTTGACCACGGCAAGACCACGTTGCT
>JAKAHN010000155.1 GCA_021814895.1 bacterium | reverse complement strand
TCCCGAAAAAATCAATGGGAAATATCTGGTTATCCATCGCGTTCATGACAGCGTTTGCGCCGATTTTGTCAATTCTCTTGATTTTTCAAAGGAAAAAATAACAGAGTGTATTGAAATGCTTTGGCCGAGGCGGGGAATGTGGGACGAGGAGAAGGTGGGTATTGCCGCGCCACCGATTAAGACAAAGTATGGCTGGCTGATGCTTTATCATGGCGTTTCCGATAAGACAATTTATCGGGTTGGAGCGGTATTGCTCAATAAAGACAATCCTACCGAAATAATTTCAAGAAGCGCCAATCCGATTTTGGAACCGTCAAAAGAATACGAGCGCGCCGGCGTTGTTTCCAATGTTGTTTTTCCTTGCGGGGCGATTGTCAGAGGAGAGACATTGTTTATATATTACGGTGGGGCCGATTCCACGATTGCCGTTGCCACGGTGCCTATGGAATACGTTTTGAAATCACTGGAATAATTTATATTTAATTAAAAATACATATGAAAGTTAATTCGCAAATTTTCAGGGGCTATGACTTGAGGGGTTTGGTCGATATAGATTTGAATGATGAAATTGTAGAGCATATTGGTCGGGCTTACGGCACTTTTATGAAAAGACGAGGGATTAAAGAACTTTTGGTCGGCAGAGACTCTCGCGCCTCAGGTGTTTCATATTCAAAAGCTCTTATTAAAGGTCTGACTTTTGCCGGAGCCGATGTAATAGATATCGGTATGACTTTGATAGGCACTTTCTATTGGGCGCAATATTTTTTAAAAAGAGAGGGTGGAGTTTTTGTTTCCGCTTCGCATAATCCTCCTGAATACAATGGTTTCAAATTTGCCAACGGTTTTTCCGAGACATTGGTGAGCGACGGTATGAATGAGCTTCGAAGAATGGTACAAGAAGAAGATTATGAACAGAGCGAGGTTGCGGGAAAAGTAAAAACCGTTGATGTTAAAAATGATTATTTCAACGATTTATTGAAGCGGGTTCCAATCAAGAACAAATTCAGAGTAGTTGTTGATGGAAGCGCGGCTACGGCCGGAAGTTTGGTTCCAGAAATATTACGTCGGGCTGGTTGCGATGTTGTTGAATACAATTGCAAGGTTGACTCGTCGTTTCCTCTTGGCGTGGCCGACCCGACTTCTTCAAAAGTAATCGGACGATTAAGCGGGGAGGTTGTTGAGGCGAAAGCGGATCTTGGTTTTAATTATGATGCTGATGGCGACCGAATAGGAATTGTTGATGAAAAAGGAAACATAATTTGGAACGACGTGTTAGTTTCTTTATTTGCTCTGGATGTTTTGAAAGAACATCCGGGAGCGACAATAATGTTTAACATTCTATGTTCAAAAGCGGTCAAAGAAACAATTTTAGAAGCTGGCGGAAAACCTTTTATGTGGAGGGTTGGGCATTCTTTCCTAAAGAAAAAAAATCTAGAAGTAAGGGCGGCTTTTATCGGCGAACTTTCAGGTCATTTCTTTTTCTCAAAAGATTTTCACAACCATGATGATGGTATTTATGCCACATTGCGTCTCCTCAAGTATCTTTCTGATACGGGACTTTCTTTGAGTAAGGCGGTCGGTCAATTGTCAAAATATGTTTCAAGTCCGGAAATTAAAATTTTTTGCGCCGATGAAAAAAAGGTTGATTTGATGAAAAAAATAGGTCCGGTTTTTCGCGCCGAATTTCCGAAAGCGGAGGTTATTGATGATGAGCGAGCCGGGGACGGTATAAGATTGGAATTGGAAGATGCCATGGCTGTTATTCGGTATTCTCAAAATGGCCCTTATCTAACAATAAAATTTGAAGCGAAAACAGACAAAAAATATCAGGAGTTGAAAAAGTATCTCAATACTTTGCTTCATAATTACAAAGAAATAAACTGGTCAGAAAAAATAAATTTGAACACAGACGCGTTGGAGTAATATTTGTTATTAAACCGCCCAAAGCGAAGCTTTGCGCGGTTTAGTTAAATATCAAACCAAGGGTTTAAATTTTTCAGCAATGATTGAGACTTCATTGTTTCTATAAGAAATTTTGCCTTTTAGAGCCACACAAGCTTCTTGTTTCAGCAGGTCTTTGTGTTTTTCCATTACGCTGGGGAATACCACTACCTCAATCGTTCCTGACAGGTCGGACAGTTTCATAAAGGCCATCGGCTCGTTCTTTTTGGTAATTATCGGACGCATTTCTTCTATAATCCCGCCAATAACCACTAACATTCCTTCACGCATTTCTTCGCGAGCTTTTTTGATATTCACTTCGCGTTTTTCCAAGACAGCTCTGAATTTATCAAGAGGATGACCGGAAATGTAAAGCCCCAACAATTCTTTTTCCCAAGCCAATTTGTCTGTCTGGCTGGCCTCCGGAGCAGGTTCAAGCTTCAGATCATCCGAAGTTTCCATTCCTAATGTGCCGAATAATGAAGTTTGGTCTGCTGATGCCGAGGAGCTTTCTTTGACGAAACTTAGCAGTCTTTCCATATTGGCAAGCATAATTCCGCGTTCGCCAAATTCGTCCAAGGCGCCGGCTTTGATAAGCGCTTCACGAGATTTTTTGTTC
>JAKAHN010000154.1 GCA_021814895.1 bacterium | reverse complement strand
TGAAGTTCGATTTTATGTTTTTTGCCTTCAAACTCTACTGTTATTTTACAAAATGTATCTTGTTTTAACATAATAACTTAACCTCGTTTTCAATAAAAATCATTCCGCTTATGCAGTAGTTATACGTGTTGGTGGCTATCATTGTTAAATTATTAATTAGATTTCTAATGTTGATAAAATGTCGCCGATTCGGTTCGATAAAAAATTTACTTTATCTCCATAATCGGTTATCGTTTTAGCAAGTTTGCATTGTTCTTTTTGTTTCTCGGCGGATTTATCGCATCCTATTGGTCTTAGTAGTCTAACTGGTTCAAGTCTGCCTTCTAAATCGGTTAATTTGCTACTTGCAAGCTCTATCCTATCTAAAAGATAGTTTAATGATTCATTCACTTGCGCTTGTTTTAATGTTGCACAATTATCTGTTGTCATATTATTTCTCCTTAAAGTTTCCGCCACCAAACGTATAACCAGTTTTTCAAGCAGACCTCAAATAGAGGTTGGCTTTACTCAACTGCAATCGATCATTATTTATAAGAACTTATTTGTTTAATATTCGTTTCGGCTGCTTAAAAACCACACCGTTACACCGACCCGCGAACGGGTCGGTGTAACGGACTGGGCGCGTGAGCCGAAAATTAGGAGACTCCTTTACAATTTTTTGTTTCCCAATCTTCCGCTAACACTTCCTCGATAGTGAAATAATTTTCTTCCATGGGAATACATAATTTTGTTCCGTCTTTTTTTTCTAATTCTATATCAGCATATATCTTTCCGCTTGGGAATGGCACTAACCAAAATAGTCCATGTAACGAATGGGGCGCGGAAGATCTCTTAAATGGCAACCCTGTTTTCAATGCTTCCATTAAAGTCATAATCGTCTCCTAATTTTCTATCAAATAAATTAGTTAGTTGAATCTAAATCTCATTCCAATGTCCGCTTCGCGGGCGGCGTAACAAGCGCGTGGAGGATGGACGGCAAGCCGTCACCTCACGCGCCCAGTCCGTTATGTGGATTTTGGCACTCGCATTGTAAAAAATGCACCAAGCGTCTCCAATAAATTGCGATTGCATTTCCAACAAAGATGATAATTATTATCGCCACCATATTTTAACACCAAACTTTGATGTGGCATTCGCCCAAATGTAACCGCACTATGTGCATCAAAATAATCTCTTTGCGCCCCCAAATCTTTTAACCCAGCACCCTCACTAAAAACATCCCCGATTGTTCCAGAGTGCATTATATTAAATTCGCCACTTGCCATATTATCTTCCCACCCCCTCAATTCTTTCCCACACTTATCACAAATTTTCTTTTGTTCTGTTATTGGTATTTTCATAATACTCCCGTGCCAAAACCACATAACAAGCAACTCAAAAAGACTGCTGTTACGGTTCGGCATTTTTGTTATTTAATATGTTGTTTAGTTAAAATCATTTTTCTTTTCTTCTGGGCAGCTTTTTAGTTGCCACACCGTTATTCCACCTACATCACTATTTTCCCCCGAACTTCTCTTTTTGTGTTTGGATAACTGCTTCTATGAGTTGACCGTCCTTGCCACCGATTGCTTTGATTTTATCATTGTTCTCTTTTTGGAACGAAATGAATGCTTCTTCGTCGTCAAAACCCTCAAGGACTTCGATTATCTTTTTCGGGTTTTCCCAATCTTCGGGAGATAGAGGATCGGCTTTCTTTTTCTTTGAGGATTTTGTCTGAATTTCCGGCTCGCCATTTAAAGCTACTTTGTCTGCGAATACTTCTTCCATACTTTCAAGCCCGTCCTCAACGCTTCTGATAGCTCCCATCACAGCAACAACTTTATCTAAATCCCATGATTCTTTTTTTCCGTAATTAGCTTCAATTCTATCAAGGGGGATCTTCAGTGCCTCAGCTTTTTTAACGATCTTATCAATCGCTTTTTCCTTACCCATTTTTTCAATCTGACCGATTATGTTTTTCTTTGCCGTCTCAAGGACTTTCTCGGACAACCACTTAGGGACAGCATTAAGAGTAACATTCCTTATGGCTTTACTTGCGCCGATCTGAAAAATAATATCCTTGCCGCGTTCGCCGGAATAAACATCTCTGCCTTGTTTTGTTTTTGGACTTTGTTTTGACATTTTGAAAGGTCTTACAAGATTGAACCCGGTTTCAAGATCAATGAACGCACCGTAAAAAACATAACTGTTTGGCGTTTCCTGGACTTTAACATCAACGGCACAGTTGCCCCAATTACGGACCATCATTAAGGCGCTTCCTACGGTATTTCCTTCTATAATCGAACCTCCCTGAGACCATGAATAATAAAATTCGTCTCCGGCTCTTGCGGCCTCTTGAATACAACGAGCTTCTACTTTGTTAAGATCACGGGGTCTGATAACTTGTACTGCTGTACTGTAAGGGCTTCTAGTCTGCATTAACCCAGATTCGGGCAACGAGCCATAATCACCCATATCCTTCACGTCAATTCCTTGTTCTTCAAGATTGTTCTGTAATGCTTCTACTGCTTTTTCGTCTTTCATTTTATCTCCAATGGTTAATTAATATTCTTCTACCGCAACT
>JAKAHN010000153.1 GCA_021814895.1 bacterium | reverse complement strand
GAGAGTAGTACAGTGGTAGTACACTTGCTTCCCAAGCAAGAAGCGCGGGTTCAATTCCCGTCTCTCGCTCCAAAAATTTTCTTTTAGAAAATTTTAAGTCGAATTTCTACTACAGGGCAAGGTTGAGACGAGGGTTCGATTCCCTTCACCCGCTCCATTCTTCGCCAGAAGAATGGCCCTGCGTAACTTTAGTGAAGCACGGGCATATTCTGTAAAGTAAGGTAAATATTTTTCATGGGCTTCGAATGGCAAGCACAACCAGTAACGAAAGGGATATGTGAAGAAGGGCCATAAAAACCTGATGGAATTTATATGCATTACGTCTATATTTTAAGAAGTAAGAATATCCCCATACAAATTTACACTGGCTCAACTTCTAGTTTAAAATCGCGGCTAAAGTCCCATAATGAAGGCGCTAATAAGCATACGTATAAATTCAAACCCTGGAAAATAATCTGGTTTTGCGCTTTCCCGACCAAAGAAAAAGCGGAAGCGTTTGAAAAATATTTAAAAACCTCCTCCGGAATTGCATTTAGAAATAAACGATTAGTTAAATGAAACCGTTTTCCCACAATATAATTTTTTTAGACACTGAGTTTTCCACTCTTGATCCATATAAAGGCGAAATTTTATCTATCGGTTTGGTAAAACTAAACGGAGAAGAACTTTATCTGGAACTGGAATATGACGGAGAAACGAATGATTGGGTGAGAGAAAATATTCTGCCAACTCTAACAGGCGATAAAGTCAGTCGTGAGGAAGCCGTGAGTAAAATAAAAAAATTCGTAGGCGATCAAAAACCATATGCCGTTGGCTTTGTTAATCAATTTGACACACTTTATGTTTACAAGCTTTTTGGCACTGACAAGCACCCTTTTTATTGGCTTCCTATAGATTTTGCGTCAATATTGTTTGGCAATGGAATTGACCCGGAAAAAAACCTCGTGGAAGACAATGAGGTCGCAAAAAAACTGGGAATTGATGTTTCAAAATACAAAAAACATAACGCCCTTGACGACGCAAAATTATTAAGGGAGGTCTATTTAAAATTCTTTGAAAAATATAAATGAAATTCTTAAACTCCCTTAAATCCAAAAATTTATCCGATAAAACTTGTATTTTACGCGTTGATTTTAATGTGGAAGAAGGGGAGTTAATTGAAAAATCTCCACGTTTTATAAGCGCCGTAAATACAATCAAATTTTTAAATAATCGCGGAACAAAAGTGGTTGTTTTAAGCCATCGAGGACGCCCAAATAACCAACAACCGACAACCAACAACCGACAACTCTCTCTGAGACCGTTTATCCATATTTTATACAAGCACCTCAAAAAACCGGTTTACTTTACTGATTTAGACGAAAAAAATCTTAGAGAAAAAATCAAAAACTCTAAACCTGAAAGTATTTTTCTACTGGAAAATTTAAGATTCTATCCGGGCGAGGACAAAAACGATAAAAATTTCGCGAAAAAAATAGCGAGATTAGGCGATTTTTATGTTAACGACGCTTTCGCTTTCAGTCATAGAAAAACGGCTTCAATGGCGGCAATAACTAATTTTTTGCCGTCTTATGCCGGCCCGACTTTAGAAAAAGAAATAAAACATCTTAACGCCGCGTTCAAACAACACAAAAAACCGTTGGTTCTTGTTTTGGGCGGAGTGAAAATTTCCACTAAAATGGGCTTGATTAAGAATTTCTGGAACAGGGCTGATTATTTTTTAATCGGCAGCGCCATGGCGGATAATTTTTTATTGGCTCAAGGTCTTCCGATAGGAGATTCTGTCTATGAAAAAGAAATGGTTCCGTTTGCTAAAAAACTTTTAAATTCTACCCATTCGACAGGCTCAGGGCGAGTAAAAATTATTTTGCCAATAGATTTTGCAATACAAAACAAAAAAATTCTGGATATCGGTGAAAAAACCGAAAAACAATTCTCCGAAATTATTAAAAAAGCAAAAACCATAATATGGAACGGGCCAATAGGGCAGTATGAAATTCCAAAATTTGCTAAAGGAACTTACGCAGTAATGGAAGCGATTTTAAAAAACAAAAACGCCAAAATTATAATTGGAGGAGGGGAAACAACCGCGGCGATTTCTAAATATCGGAGCGCGGTTTCCAAAAGAAAAAATGTTTTTGTCTCCACTGGCGGAGGAGCAATGCTGGAATATTTAAGCGGCAAAAAACTTCCGGGGATTGAAGCATTAAAATAAAAAAATGAAAAATATTATAGTTTTATATCACAACGATGAAGACGGATTTGCCGGCGCTTGGGTAACTTGGAAAAAATTTAAAAATCAGGCTCAGTACATTCAAGCAAGCTATACGAACCAAACTAAAGCAAATTTTAAAGATAAAACGGTTTATATGATAGATTTTTGCTATAACGATAAAAAAACGATGGAAGAAATTCTTAAAAATAACAAAAAGGTTATTGTCATTGATCATCATATCAGTCAAAGGGAATCAGCGAGAATATCATCTGAAAATATTTATAGCCCTAATCATTCGGCCTGCGTTCTAACATGGAATTATTTTAATCCCCAAAAACCACTCCCTAAATTACTTGCGCATAT
>JAKAHN010000011.1 GCA_021814895.1 bacterium | reverse complement strand
ATATTTCTTGGCAAATTGAAAATCGCGTTCATCGTGCGCCGGCACAGCCATAATGGCACCCGTGCCATAATCTGCCAAGACATAATCGGCAATCCAAACCGGAATTTCTTCGTTGTTAGCCGGATTTATAGCTTTTATTCCTTTCAACTCCACGCCGGTTTTTTCTTTTTCCTCTTCTGTCCGCTCCATTTCTGTTTTCTCCTTTGCTTGCTTTATATATTTTGTAATTTCTTCGTTATTAGTTGTAAGTTGTGAGTTGTGAGTTATAAAAGGATGTTCCGGCGCTAGCACGAGATAAGTCGCTCCGAAGAGTGTGTCCGGCCTAGTCGTAAAAACTTTGATTTTTTGTTCAGAAAATAGACGTAAAAATTCATTGTTTACAAATTCGTTGAAACGCCCAAACCCTTTTTGGAATTGCTGTTCAACTCTTAATTCACCCGTTTCAATATCTTTCAGATACCTGTCAAAAACATACCCCTCATTTTTTTTAGGAGACTTTTCGCTTTGTAAAATATATTCATTTTGTTTGGTAACAAAATCAATTGTGCCCCCTTTATCGGTAAAAGACACGGCATAATGAAAAGCTGATTTTGACTCGCCGTTCTGCTTAACAAAATTTTCAACCCACTCGCCGACTTCTTGGTCTGTCGCTCTCGGAGAATTCGGATTGGCTAATTTTCTAATGTGAACGATAAAACCATTATTTTCTTGGTATTTTTCAACCCACAAAATATGGTCGGTTGATATCGTCGGTAAACCGGTTTTTTTAAAATAAAACTCGGATTTTCGGCGAGCATTTTCCCGAAAATCATCACCCTCAACAAGATTTGAATCGTCAATATTCGGAAAATTATCAAGTGAAACAAATTCTATATTGAGAGCTTTTGGAAAAGCATCCTTGACCATTTTTATTTTTGCCGGGTTTTTAGTGCCAATTAAAATCTTTTTTGGCAAGACTCTTGTTGATATGTTCAGTTTGAATTCAATCTCAGCTCCATCGGATTTTCCTATCCAATTTCTCTGCTGGATTTTTATTTTTTCCAAAAAATCTACGCTGTCCAAATCTTTATCCAACCGATCGGCGTATTTCGTTATAGCAAGCATCCATTGCTCTTTGTCTTTCTTCTCCACCGGAGTACCACAACGCTCGCATTTACCATCCACCACCTCTTCGTTCGCCAGACCGATTTTGTCTTTCGGGCACCAGTTTATTGGCATCTTCTTTTTGTACGCCAGTCCATGTTTCAGAAATTGCAGAAAAATCCATTGTGTCCATTTATAATATTTCGGGTCAGTGGTATTTATTTCCCGCGACCAATCAAAAGAAAAACCGAGTTCTTTTAATTGTTTGCGGAAGGTATCCGTGTTTTTCTTGGTGACAATAGTCGGATGAATACCGGTTTTTATAGCATAATTTTCGGTAGGCAAGCCAAAAGCGTCCCAACCAATCGGATAAAGAACATTGAAGCCTTCCATCCGCCTTTTGCGCGAAATCACGTCCATCGCTGTATTAGAACGAATATGCCCGACATGAAGACCTTCGCCCGAAGGATACGGAAATTCAATTAGGCCGTAAAATTTTGGTTTTTTTGATTTATCGTCAGCCAAGAAAATCTTCTTTTTTGCCCATATATCTTGCCACTTCTTTTCGATTTGTTTATGGTTATAATCCTTCATAACTATTTTCTGCTTGCCCGTTCAAGTTTTGTAACCAAAATTTGTTCGGGCCACTTTTTTCAATTTTATAATGATCGTATTCGTTCATTTCGTGGTTGTAAGTTATTTGTTGTAAGTTATCTAACCGGCGTTAAAATTTTTGGGTCCGGTCTAAGTGGGTAAAGCTGTTCGTCAATAGTTCTGTTAAAACATTCTTGACCTTTATCATGAATCCAATTTTCTCCAGGCATAATTTTCACGGTTATTTTATTCACCGCAGTCGGTAAATTAAAATCGGCGCATAATTGAAAGGTTTTTTCACCGATCACTTTATAGACATACGCCTCTTTTGTATCTGGGTCAATCGGGGTAACGTAACCGGAAATACTGTCATTGATTGCTGATAAATTAGCCGGCAATTTACCTTTCATTTGCCAATAATTAATAACTTCATATTGAATACTTTGAAGGTCGCTTACTTTTTGAGAATCATATCTCATAAGTCTTTGGGTGCGCGGAGAACCTAGAACGGAAAAACCCCAAATAATAGAAGCGAGAATGATTACCAAAGCCACCACGGACCAAACCTTGCGAGACGATGCGGTTAGTTTGCCACGAATGTCCGATATATAATACATAAACACAACAAATATAACCGCAAATAACGAAAGAACTTTCAAAAGAAAACCTATCGTCAATTCTTGACCGTCAATGAAATAATAGATAACCGTTACCAAATCAATTGCCAAAGTAAGTCCGGCAATAAATAATGTGATGTATGTAAGCCATCGGCGAATAGGCAAATTTTTCTTTTCGGGCATGGAAGAATATTCTCTTTCCAAAAGCCACATAAGAAAAAAATAAATTGGAAAGAAAATCATTAAAGTGGCTACAGGAAAACTAATGGACGAACTCCCGACATAATAATCCGGATAGCTTGAAACTTTCGGATAAGCGACATTTATGACTGTAAACAAAAGATTAAGCAAGCTGACAACAACCGTGTAAAGCGCCACAATCGCGCCAAGATTTATAAAAAAATCTTTTGGTGTCGTCCTGGTCTTAAGCGAAACATTTTCAATATCCATATTATTATGAACACTAACGGCAATTACAAAAATAATCACCAGTAGTGCTATTACTAATGCTAAAATAGTCACAACTGAATGATACCAAATTGCGCGATATTTGAGAAATTGAAATTTTCCTTGAAGTCAGACTTCAAGGAAAATTTCAAGGCTGTGACTTAAATTACCCTTTCTTTCTATTTTAAAAATGACAGCTGAAAGCTGTAAGTTAGATTTTAAACTCCACGACATCTCCGTCTTTAACGACATATTCCTTACCTTCCGTTCGAACCCAGCCCTTCTCGCGAGCAGAAGCGTATGAACCGGCTTCCAACAATTTGTCGTAAGAAATTACTTCAGCGCGGATAAATTTGTCTCTGAAATCGGTATGAATCGCCATACCTGCGACAGGCGCCGTTGAATTTTTTTTAATCGTCCAAGCTCTGGTTTCGTCCTCACCGGTCGTAAAATAGGTCATCAAATTCAAAATCTCGTAACTCTTTTTTATCAAATCATCCAAACCTTTTTCAAAAACCGGGTCAATCTTAACGTAAGGTCCTGGAATTTGCGATAAAACTGCCTCATCATTTTCAGACGCTTCTGAAAAATTCAAAACATATAAAATCGGTTTGGTCGTAAGAAGGTTAAGCTGTTTCAAAATCGGTTTTTCTTCTTCGTGAATTTCCGCGATGTTCGCCAATTTTCCTTCATCTAAAACTTTTTTGACTTTTTCCAAAATAACCGCTTCGGCTATCGCCTCTTTCTTTTGCGCCTTAATATCTTTATTGATTGAAGCAAGTCTTTTTGTCACCGTTTCAAAATCAGCCAAGACCAACTCAAGATTAATAACGCCGATGTCGCGAAGGGGGCTTATTTCTTTATCAACGTGAATAATCTTATCGTCTTTGAAAATCCTGACTACTTCGGCAATTGCGTCAACTTCCCTGATATTCGCCAAAAATTTATTGCCGAGCCCTTCGCCAATAGACGCGCCTTTTACCAAACCGGCAATGTCAACAAACTCCACCACGGCCGGAATTGTTTTTGCCGATTTTGAAAACTCAGAAAGTTTCCCGAGTCTCTCGTCAGGCACAGCAACAACACCGACAGACGGATCAATGGTGCAAAATGGATAATTCTCAGCCGGCACGCTTTTTTTTGTAAGCGTGTTAAACAAAGTGGACTTTCCCACATTTGGCAACCCGACAATACCGATACTAAGAGCCATCTTGATACATTATCAGAAAAATTAATAAATTCAATCCTACATTTGTGCCAAACGTTTCTTCTCTAAAGCCAGATTAATCTGCTTCATAATGAAATCGTTGAACGACATACCGAGCGACCGTGCTTCTTGAGGACAAATACTATTTTCAGTATGTCCTGGTGAAGTATTCACTTCTAAAAAGTAAATAGTGTCACTGTCTGCATCATATCTAAAATCACAACGAGACAACCCATCACAGCTTAGTATTTTATGAACCATCCTTCTGCAACTCGATTTCCAAAATCGGATTTTAATACTTCGTTAACTGCAGGACTTAATCTGTTTTCGCTGGCAATTAAGTTAACAGTCTCATCCATCCACTCCTCATGAAGCTTTACGAGTTTTAAAATCTCCGGGAAATTATTTTGACTAATATCCATTTTACTCAGTATAAAGAGGTCTTTAATTTTGATTCACTTTCAAATCTTTCAATCGCCAATTGAATTAATTTATCAATGAGCTCTGTATACGTTATACCGGTTTCTTCCCATAACTTTGGATACATACTTACTGAGGTGAAACCGGGAATAGTATTTATCTCGTTAATATAAACCCTGTTATCTTTTGATAGAAAAAAATCGACTCTAGCCATCCCTTCACAACAAAGCACCTCAAACGCTTCGACTGCTACCTTTTGAATATTCTTTATTATTGATTTTGGCAAATTAGCAGGTATCTTCAAGACTGCTCCATTTTCATCAAGATACTTAGCGTCATATGAGTAAAATTCGTGCTGGAGAATTATCTCACCAGGCACAGAGGCAACAGGCTTCTCATTTCCAAGAACTGAACACTCAATTTCTCTGCCTTCGATAAATTCTTCAAGTAAAACCTTATTATCGTATTTAAATGCATCTTCAATGGCTATTTTAAATTCCTTTTGATTATGAACTTTGAAAATACCCACGGAAGACCCAAGATTTGCTGGCTTCACAAAAAAAGGAATGCCGAGTTCTTTCTTAATGTGGTTAAATTTTATAGTGTTTATTTGGTGTTTTTTAAATACAAGAAACTTTGCGACCAATATACCGGCATCTCTTAGCAATCTTTTCATTACATCCTTATCCATTCCAACTGCAGATCCGACAACCCCGGCGCCGACAAATGGGACATTCGCTAATTTTAATAGCCCTTGAACTGTTCCATCCTCGCCAAAAGGACCGTGCAGAATCGGGAATACAACATCAACGTAATCTTGCTTCTCTTTAGATGATGTTTCAATAATCTTGCCGCTTTCTTGCGGTATCATTGCTACAACATTTCCAGCTTCTCGGCTATCAATTTTCGAACCACTCAATAGTAAGCTTGACTCTGCAGATGGCAACCAGCGACCAGTTTTATCAATACCAATTAACACTGAATCATATTTTTCCTTATCCATCGCATCAATAATATTTTTTGCTGATCTTAGAGAAACTTCATGCTCAGCTGATTTTCCTCCAAACAGTACGGCAACTCGGATTTTTTTACTCATATGTGGTTTATTATAACTCATCACAAATAAATAACATTAAAAAAAGAGGGTATTACATTTTGAGTGAAACACTCCTCACATTACCACTTTTTGACTCACGGTTCCATGTATGAATAAAGAGCGGTCTTGCCAGTGACGAGCGAGTCCATCTGATTGCCGTAGTTGAAGTGCCAGATCTCCGCCGGATAGCAAGAGAAACCGGCGGATACCATGGCGCGGAGAAGTAGTTCCCGGTTTTTGCAGACATCCGCGTCGTTCGCGAACGCTTGTCTTTCGGCCCTGAGATGATAAAACGCCCCAGCATTATCCTCCATCCAGTCGAAAGAAATTCCCAGATCAACTGGTTGCCCATTGCGTAAGAGCCAAACATCAATTGAACCACCGGTTGTATGTGGACTTGGACACCTAAGATCAGCCGAAGGCCAGTTGGCGGACAATGGAACAGCTACGGGGATGGGGGCGGGCAACCTGATTTATTACTTGTTAAAAGAATTATCGACTGATATGTAACTTTTTCCATTAATTTTTCCAATCTCAAGATTGGAAAAATTTCCTTTTTCACTTCGCCATTCATTTGAAAATCCCCAGCCATTCCATTTCCAAACGGCAACATAATTTCCCTTGCATTCATGCTTATCGGAATAATTTCCCTCAATCGCAACTAAATCATTTTTTCCATCGTTATCCAGATCTGCAAAAGCAAACTGGCAATTAGGCGCACCAAGATTTGATGATTGCCAAACCGGTTTCATTACGCCATTCACAAGATCAAAAACAACAAAATGGTTTTTTATGCTCATATCGTTTTCTTTTATCCAAAATGGTTTTGAGGAACCAAAATCACCCGGCTTCCAAACCGACAAATTTATATCGCCAACGCCATCGTTATTGGAATCGACAAGAATAAAATTATCTATCCACCAATCAGATGGAGACTGCCAAATCATTTTTAAATTTTCGGCAATAGTTAATTGACCGCCCTCCAAAGAATAAGTTTCTTCAATCAAATTGCCATCCAAATCAGCCTGCTCATTTTTAGCAATTAAAGTCTCGGCCATAGGGAGTTCGTTATAAATTACAGGTAGAGAAGTCTGCTCGAAACTACTAGTATCGCCATTCCAAAAATATGCGACTTCATTTTCCAGAGGAAATTTTAATCCTTGCAAAATACTTTTAGCTTCATCGCCACTTGCCATTGTCGGCTGAGCCAAATTTTCCATCACTACCGGCAATAAAGAAATCTTATTAACTCCATCTTTTGTGAAAAATACTTTTACTATCAAACCTTCTTTTGTTTTTTGTGATTGCGGTTGATCAAACACAAAATTTCCCAAGCTATAAAATATATACTTTCCTTTGTATTGCTCCGCCATTTGCACAACATGAGGGTGGTGTCCGATAATCAAATCCGCTCCGGCATCAACTGCCGCGTGAGCAAAATTCACCTGTGAATTATCCGGCTTGCCCGTATATTCAATTCCGGAATGCATGGAAACAATTACAAAATCAGCCTTTTGCTTTGCCATTTTTACCGCTTCAGTCATCTTATCAATCCTCATAAAAGCAGTGCCCGCGTGATTGTTGTCCGCTTCGTATGAAGCGGGAACAACATCAGAATCATTGTAAGCGAGAAAGGCGAACTTTATTCCTTTTTTTTCAATATAAACAGGCTGATTCGCTTCTTCTTCATTGATTCCAGCTCCGATGTGTTTGATGCCGGCCATATCAAGATACCTGAAAGTGTCTTTTAATCCTTGCTCTCCAAAATTTGGCGTATGATTATTGGCTAATGATAAAATAGAAAAACCGGCCTGTTTTAAGGCTTGCTCAGTTCCCAGATCTGATCTAAAAACCATCTCAAAATCAAAAATCTCTCGTCCTTCCGTAATCGGCGTCTCTAAATTACCAAAGACCAAATCTGCTCCTTTAAAATAATCAGATATTTTCAGAAATGGGTAGTTGATGTCTTTCTGTTTTGCCACTATTCTTCCCACTGCTCGTGAATAAGAAATGTCGCCGACAGCAACAAAAGAAACTTCCTCCGACAAGTAAGGAATTTTCTTTTTCTGGATAGAGAAATCTAAAAAATCTTTTTTTATATATTGCTGACTGTCCTGAATTGCTTTATTAACATCGACATCGTAACGGAAATAATAAAAACCGACTAAACCAGTAACGGTGAGGCTAGTAACAAAAAGTAAAGCTGTCCATTTGATTTTTTTTCGCATTCAGTTTATTGCGACACGAACGCGCTCGTCCAGCTTGGCAATTGAGGAGCCGGGCTCTCATTAAGCATATCTCGCCATTTTTTATCAGTTAACCTGTCTGACAATGGCCAAGGAAATTCGTAGTAAGAATAAACTCCGCCTTTGGCAACCTTCAATTTCCCATCAACCGGAACCACAACATAAATCTCGTAAATTTTTCCTGTGCCTTCCTCCAGTACCTGACCATTGGGATCAGTGGCAACATCGGAGACGATAGCGGCCGGATTTTCATCCAGATAAGTTCTTTGGTCTGTTGAATCTTTGAATGCCTGATCGCCTTTGTTAACTTCAAGCCAAAAATGCTCCAATTGTCCACCGTAGGAACGAATTAGCTCATAATCTCCGTCGGTCAAACTTTCATTATTGAGTTCTTTCTCTGATATGGTTTTGAGCGATACAGCCAATTGTTCCATCTGACTAAGGTTATTCTTCATTGTTGCTGTTAACAACCCGCGTTCATCTAAACCGTCACTTGTCATTTTAAGGAGAGAAGCAAGCCGAGCATACACATACACATTTGGTTCAACATACCCGCGATCATCTTTTTCATCAGGGCCTCCCCCTCCCATTTCAGCATAAACCTGTTTAGCGTAAAGAATTGTATCGTGCTTCAACTCACTCCAGCTTCCCAAAAAGGTATTGAGATCTTTCCTGACCCAAGCATTATTCTGCATAAATGTCGGATAACCGATCGTCTTCAAATCAATAAGCGGACGAAGTTGATACAACCAACCCCAATACAAATTTTGAGTCCAAATTTCAGTCGGCAAACCAGCCAAGTATGTCTGCATCTTAGACATATTTTCTGAATACTTATCGTATTTTGTTTCCCCCATCTCGGTCAAAATATTTAGTGCCTCCTTTGAGCCTAAGGCCGCTGGAATATCCAAACCTTTCGGCAACATTCTATAGGGAATTTCTCTATCAACGAGTCTTTGGAACACAGAAGCGTCTATTGTGAATCGTTGCCCCATAAATCTAAAACCTTTTATTTCTTTTTCTCTATCTTGTTGGATTGACGCATTAAAAATCGGTATTGAATTCAACTGTGGTGGCTCAAGTGTTTTTGTAGCTTCAACAAAAGCGGTAAATTTGCTCTTGTCAGAAGAAACTGTTTGGGACGTAGCATTGTCGCCATAAACTTGCTGAACCAAATCTTTGAATTGGTAGTAAGTTATGTCGTCACTTTTGCCAACAAAGAAATTTATTGGTTCATAAATTTTATTCCAACTGGTTTTATTGGCATCCTTGTTCAAAGCCAATGTAATCAGAATTCCAGATCTTATTTCATCATCGTTTTTCAAACGAAAAGTCAATCTGCCATACCACATCATTGACTTGAAATAAGCTTTCATTTGGTCAGTTTTGTCATAATGTCCTCTTGGAATGTATTGAGAGTAATCTTCCTTTAGAGCATCAAGAATATTGGCGTCGCTACCGATATTCATAATCGGAGAAACAGTTATACCCTGATGCGCATCAATTAACGCCAATTCTTGATTGACTTCATTTTGAACCACGGACGGTATATTTACCGACGGGTCTAATAGCTTGCTACCTACTGCAAAAAATCCCTCATTTCTTTTAGCGGCATTTTCCCATTCAGTTCCTTTCAGACTATTATACTGACTTTGGGCTTCAGAAAGCATACTGGCATTAAGATTTTTTAATTCTACCGCAAGTTTTTGCTCTTCCAATTGTTTAAGCAGAAAATCAAACACTAGATGGTAATTATGAAGTATTGAATCGGTAGTGATAAAGCTTGGTATATAACGATATCGATTTGATTCATAAAGCGGGTAGAATTCGGCATTGTAACCGGGACTTACTACGAAAGCATTTTTTATTAGCAAATTTTTTGCATCTGTGGAAAAAGTAAAATCATCTGCATTGGCAACATTGCTTAAATCCTTTCTCACGGTATAAACCGGGACTTTTGGCGTTACGCTCACGGGAATTTCTTCATATGTCGCAAATCTAGAAGCAAACGCAACCGCCGGCTTATATATATCTTCGGCGGTTTTTTTGATAAAGTCTTGACCTGATTTAGGAATAAAAAAATAAACGACGACTACGACAATAACCATTGCCCCAAAAATAATCGGGATCAAAAGCCCGGTCTTCTTTATTTTTGGTTCTGGTATTGTTGGCGCTGAATTATCCGCAATAGGTTGATCTAAATTTTGATTGTCCATATTATTTAAGTTATTAAAAATGGACCACTGTTTATAATGACATTATAACCTGGGACACGTAATCAGTAAGGAATAATTTCCTGGCAGAAAATCTATAATTTGATTTCTCAACAGCTCTTCAATTTTTATTAGAACATAGCTCTCATAAAAAATTTAAGGGGTGGCCGGATATTTAGAAGTATTTAGATCATCGTAAATCATGTCACTGTCATTAGAAATTACCGCCGTATTTGCTGAATAAAATCTTGAACTGATAGTCAACACATTGATTGTTAATAAGACAAAAACAATAATTAAAACGAAAATCGCAAAAAGCGCCTGGAATTCATTTCTGGCGATTTTGTGCTTAATCATAAAACTGGAAAATGGCGGGATTTCATCGCTTGGAGTGATTTGACTGTAAGCCAAACGCAAAAAAACGTTTTTATTTTTTGGGGCAACGGTATCCTGTTTTTGCGTATCATCGTTCATATAATAATTATATATCACTTTGACAAAAAAGAGTTGATCCTGTGGATAAGAAAGCTACTATGCCAAAACATCAATTTAATTGCTAAGATATAGCAATGGCTTCTGATTTTATACATCTTCATACCCATTCCCACTATTCCCTGCTTTCAGCCTTGCCCAAAATAGACGAATTGGTAAAAGCGGCAAAGGACAACAATATGGACGCCCTTGCTCTTACCGATAATGCCAATCTATATGGCGCCATTGAATTTTATAAAGCTTGTAAAAAAGCCGGAATAAAACCGATAATCGGCATTGACGCTTATGTTTCAGCGCGAAACCGTTTTGATAAACAAGCTGGCATTGACAATCGTCGCACCCGATTGATTTTGCTGGCTGAAAATTTAAATGGTTATAAAAATCTAATAAAACTTTCCACCGATTCAAATTTGGAAGGATTTTATTACAAACCGAGAGTTGACCGGGAATTATTGGAAAAATACAAAAACGGATTGATTGCTATTTTGCCGTCATTTTCGGGCGATATCGCAATGGCTCTCCGATACAGCGACAAAGAAAAAGCTCTGGAAAAATTAAAGATGTATCGGGAAATATTCGGCGCGGATAATTTGTTTATGGAAATCACTCACCATCCTGAAATAAACGGTCATGAAGAATTGATGGAAAACATTATAAAATTCGCCAAAGAAAACAAAACCCCGCTTGTCGCCGCCCACGATGTCTACTACTTGGCTCCCGACGACCGCAAAGCGCGCGAAACTCTTGTAGCAGTGCAGAGTCACAGTGATTTTTCCGACCGGGAAAACAACGAGGCTGATTTTTCTTTTGTTGGTGAAAAAGAAATTAAAAAGTGGTTTAAAGATATTCCCGAAGCGATAACCAATACTAAAAAAATCGCCGGCCGATGCAACTTTGATTTGGACCTTGGTAAGTGGGTTTTCCCCGATTTCAAATTACCAAATGGTGAAAAAGCTGACGAAGCGCTCCGCGCGCTGGCTTACGCGGGAATTGAAAAAAGAAATCTTAAAAATTCCCCGGAAATAAAACAAAGGGTTGATTATGAGCTTGATGTCATAAAGAAAAAAGGTTACGCGCCATACTTTCTTGTCGTGTCGGATTTATTGCGTCATGCTAAAGAGGTAGGAATTTTGAGCACAACCAGAGGTTCGGCCGGAGGGTCAATGGTTTCTTATCTCTCCTACATTACAACGGTCAATCCGATGGAATACGGTCTGCCTTTTGAGAGATTCTTAAATTACGAACGGCCTTC